>JACMLI010000189.1 GCA_014379705.1 Gemmatimonadaceae bacterium | reverse complement strand
CGCCCATTCCCTCAAACCGGAGATTGCCGGTGAGCGTGCCCTGCGTGATCACGCCATCGGCGAAGACCGAGGTCGAAAAGCGGAAGTCGGGGCCGAGCAAGGTCAGGGCGACGGCGCCCGTGAGGATCTTCTGGTTCGACGCGGGCATGAAGAGCTTGCCGGCGTTGTGCGAGAGGAGCGTGTCACCGCTCACCGGATCGACCACGAGCACGCCGAGGTGTGCGTTGCGAAGTCGCGGGTCGGCGAGGAGGGAGTCGACCTCGTGGCGAAGGGAGCGCACCGGGGCCGGGACCGATCCGCCGCGCACGCCACCGCACGCGGAGGCGAAGACGATCAGGGTGAGGGCGCTGGCGCGTGTGAGGTGCACGGTTCGAGGGCGGGGTCTGGGATGCTGGAAGATCGCGCCAAGGGGACGCGTGGACCAGCGCCGATGGTGCGGCCTCAGGACGTGCCAGCCTGTGCGTCGGCGCGCGCGAGCTCCTCGGGCGTGTTGATGTTCAGGAACAGGTGCGCGGGATCGCCAAAGGCGCGCACGTCCGCCTCCGGAAGGATCCGGGTGCGCACGTCAGAGTACAGGCCCACCATCTCGCGCTCGCCGGCGTCGAGGCGACGCGTGACGGCGGGGAGGCAGGCGTGCGCGTACCACGCGCACAGTGGTTCGATGCCGCGGGGTCCGGGGCTCCACGGCAGGGCGGCGTCGGCGCCCGTGCCTAACGAACGCAGGCGCTGGAGCAGCGCGCCAGGCACCCACGGCATGTCCCACGCAACGACGAGCACCGAGGTGCCGGCATGGTGCAGGGCGGCATGCAGGCCACCCATGGCGCCGTGTCCGGGCCGAAGATCGGCGTGCACCGCAACGCCGGGGAGCCAGGTGCTCGCCGATGGGTCGTTGGCGATGAGGAGCAGGTCGTCACATGCGCCGCGGAGCGCACCCGCCACGCGGTCGATCACGCGGTGTCCGCCAACGACGCCGAGTCCCTTGGGTGACCCGCCGAAGCGCGAGGCCCGGCCCCCGGCCAGGATGACGCCGACGCATCGCTCCGTCGCTGCGCCCGCTGTCACGCGCGTCGCGTCAGGAGCGCGCGGACCACCTACCGACCAAAGGTGCGCGTCGCGCCCAGCGTGATGGCGAGGTTGCGCTTCCAGAAGTTGCGTTCCGATCCCGGCGGCAGCACCGGATCGTCGGCCCCGGTCTTCACGTAGTACGTCTCGGGATACCTGACGCGATAGAAATAGTTCGTCGCATCGAGCCGGCCCTGCCACTTGCCGCGGGCGGCGAACTTGATGCCGGGGCGCAGCGAGAGCAGGAACGGATACCCGAAGCGATAGCCACCGACATCGAGGCCCTCGAAGCCAGTGCCGATGCCCCCGCCGCCGCCGAGGACCGGCACGAGCCCGTGCCAGCTCTTGAAGCCCGTCAGGTTCACGGAGACCCCGACGTCGGTGAGGAGAAACGGCACCGACTTCTCGCCAAGGAAGCGCGCATCGAGGTCGAGCTTGGGATCGACCACCGTGCGGTTCGCAAAGACGCCGACCATGCGCGCCGTGAGGTACGCCGGGCCGCCCATGCGGAACTCATAATGCGCCCCAACCATGGGTGCGTCCGTCGGGGCCACGCGCGCGGGATCGACTGCGGCGTCGAAGCGCCCCGCGAGGAAGGTGAGTTCCTGGCGATTCTCGAGATCGCGATACGGCGACTTCGCGGGATTGTGCCCCACCTGCGCCGCGAGCTGCAGGGGCGAGGCAAGGACGGCGGTGACAAGAAGAAACCGGTTCAGCAGCATGTGGTGGCTCACGTCAGGACGCCGGCCCGAAGGTCGCGCCCGGTCATTTCAATGGGTTGGTCGATGCCGAGCATCGACAGGATTGTCGGGCCCACGTCGCACAGCGCCCCCCCGGCGCGCAACCCGCGGTCGCCATCGGGGTCGAGCACGACGAACGGGACTGGGTTCGTCGTGTGCGCCGTGTGTGGTCCACCGGTCCCGGGATCGATCATCATCTCACAGTTGCCATGATCGGCCGTGACGAGAAGCCGCGCGCCAGCGGCCTGCGCTGACTTGACGACACGCGAGAGGCACTCGTCCACGCATTCCAACGCGCGCAGCACCGCCGGAATCGACCCCGTGTGCCCTACCATGTCGGCATTGGCGTAGTTGCACAGCGTGAAGTCGTAGGCGCGGCTCGCGATCGCCGAGCAGAGGACGTCGGTGACACCTGCCGCCGACATCTCGGGCTGCAGGTCGTAAGTCGCGACCTTCGGGCTCGGCACCAGGTTGCGCACTTCCCCGGCGAACGGCACTTCGAACCCACCGTTGAAGAAGTAAGTCACGTGCGGGTACTTCTCGGTTTCCGCGGTGCGAAACATCGTCATCCCCCGTTCGGACACCACCTCGGCGACGATGCGCGCCATCGAGGACGGAGGAAAAGCGACCGGGTACGAGAAGGTCTCGTCGTACGAGGTCATCGTGGCCAGCGTGAGCCGCGGGCGATCGCTGACGTCGAACCCATCGAAGCCGGGGTCCATGAGCGACCGCACAATCTGGCGCATTCGATCCGAACGATAGTTGAACGTGATGACCGCATCGCCGTCACGCATCGGAGCGAGCGCGACGCCACCACGCGTGACGACCATCGGCGGAATGAACTCGTCGGTCACGCCCGCGTGGTACGACGCCTCGATGGCGGCCAACGGGTCTTCGGTCGTCGGGCCAATGCCGCGAACGGAGACGTCGTACCACCTCTGGACGCGCTCCCAGCGCTTGTCGCGATCCATCCCGAAATAGCGCCCGCCCAGGGACGCGAGGACCACTCGGCCGTTCGCGTAGACCAGGGTCTCTCGCAGGTAGCTCAGCCCGTTGGTGGGCAACGTATCGCGACCATCGATGAGCGCGTGGAGGGCGATGCGCGGCACGCCCTGCGCATGGACGAGGTCGATCAGTGCGAAGAGGTGCTTGTCCATGGCGTGGACGCCCCCGTCACCGAGCAGGCCCATCAGGTGCAGGGTGCCGCCGTTTGCCTTCACGCGCTGGCAGGCGTCGACGAAGGCCGTCTTGGTGAAGAAGGTGCGGTCTTCGATGGATTCGTCGATGCG
The DNA here is from genome assembly GCA_014379705.1 of Gemmatimonadaceae bacterium. Lineage (GTDB taxonomy): Bacteria > Gemmatimonadota > Gemmatimonadetes > Gemmatimonadales > Gemmatimonadaceae > RBC101. The sequence continues at coordinate 4,648 of JACMLI010000189.1, read as the reverse complement.
GACGAGATCCTGCCTGACCACGCGTCCCGCGCCGAGGTTCAGGTGGCCGACTTCGCTGTTCCCCATCTGCCCGGCCGGCAGTCCGACGGCCCGGCCAGAGGCCTCGAGCAGGGTGCGTGGCGCGCTCGACCATAGGCGCTCCCAGGTCGGCATGCGGGCCATGCGAACGGCATTGCCTTCCGCCGCCTCGCGATAGCCGAAGCCATCGAGGACCACCAGGACCACAGGGCGCGTCGAACCGGGCATGTTCTTGGGGCTGTCTGCGGGAGGGTCGGGGAAGCGGGAATGTAGCAGAGCGAGCTGACTTGTCGCTCACCCTCGCGCCCGGTGCTCAAATGAGTTCCCAGCATTCCGGCCGATGCAACCAAAGAGCTGTCCATGCGGTCAAAGGAGCTCCAAACCTTCCTTATGGGAGGGTGGCACAATGCCTCCCAAGGGGTAGGTTACTCGTTCCCCGGAGCCTCGGATCACCGGAAGAGCAGGTGTTCCGTCACCTGACGAGGCCCCCAGTGACGTCTTGAATGCCGGGGCGTCGTCGAACGTAGTCCGTCCTTCGAAACGCTCCCTTATCGGCCGTTCACCCTCGTCCCCAGAGTCATGGTCCGTCACTCTCGTCAGATCGCCCTGCTCGCAGCCACGTTGATCGTGGCTCCGGCTGCCGCACGTGCACAGGCGGTCCATGAGAGTGAACCCATGATCCGGGGCGACTCGGCGCAGGTGCAGGATTCGCTGACGGGCAAGAGCGGAAAGTTGCTCGCCCGCCTCGTCTCCGCAGCCCGCGGGGGACCGATCCGCATTCTCCAGCAGATGTTCGGCGATAGCGCGGCCCATCGCCCGGGGGTCTACACGGCCTCTGCCGCGGGGACCTCGTTTTCGCTCATCACCATGCTGCCCTTCCGGTCCAAGGAAGCCGGGCGCGTGGGTGCGTATCGCATGGGCCGATGGCCGGCGGAGCGCTCCGGGCGCGGTACGGTGCCCGAGGGATTCATCGAAGTCACGCCGGACAACCAGCACACGCGCGTCTCGCAGCACTTCATGCTGCGCGATTTTCTCACGCACGACCAGCAGCAGGTGTGGCCCAAGTACCTCGTGTTGCGCGAGGCGTTGGTCGACAAGCTCGAGCTCATCATCACCGACCTCGAATCGCGCGGACTTGCGGTGAGCAAGGTCAGCGTGATGTCGGGCTTCCGCACGCCGCAGTACAACGCGAAGGGCGTGCGTCGGGGTGGCCGCGCGAAGGACAGCCGCCACCAGTACGGCGACGCGGCCGACATCTTCGTCGACAATGACGGCAACGGTCGCATGGACGACCTGAATGGCGACGGGCGAGTGGACCTGCGCGACACGCGCGTGATCCTCGACGCGGTCGAGCGCGTCGAAGCGGCGCACCCGGAGCTGGCGGGCGGCGCCGGCTTGTACAAGAGCACGCGCAGCCATGGTCCGTTCGTTCACGTCGACGTTCGCGGGACACGTGCCCGCTGGGGAGTATAGGAGCGGGTGACGCGCAGTCGTTCGCGCCTCGGCCCGGCCATCTTCTTCGGCATTCTCGCCGTCGCTTCGCTGAGCGTGCTTTCGCGCGCCGATGCGTCCTTCGGTCCGCCGCGCGGCGCGAAAGAGCGTGCGCCACTGCTCTCACATGCCCGGCCCGGATCCAGCGCGAACGGCCGCAGCCGCGCCGTCCGCATGGTCACCACCTTGCCATCGGCCCGGCTGACCATTCCGCTCGAGCTGAGCGCGCCGCCAGGTGAACTCCAGTACGACTGGGTCCCCGTTGGCAGTCTGGCCGCGCTGGATGCGCCGCGACCGCTCGACGGGCCGATCTTCGCGCCGTCGGTGCCCGGTTTCTACAACCTGGCCATCCTCAGCGGCACCGAGCGACGCGTGGTCGACAGCATCACCGTGGGCGTGCTCACCCCGATGACCGCCAAGCGTGGCATCGCGATCAACGGATACCGCATCGGATTTTATCGGGGCGAACGACGCGGCGAGTTCGGCGAGGCGCCACTGGGATTCCTCGAGGTGCGCGCGACCGACCTCACGCTCTCCGTGTCGGCGCACCTCACGCTCGAGGACTTCCTCACGCACGACGACCAGACCACGTGGCCCAAGTACGTCGCGATGGAACCGCGGCTCCTGGACAAGCTCGAACTCGTGTTCGAGGAAGTGTCGCGCGCGCGCGGGCGGGGGTCGATGGACGTCGATGTGCACTCCGGATTTCGCACGCCGCTGCACAACCGACGCGTTCCGCGTGCCGCGGGAGACAGCCGCCATCAATACGGTGATGCCGCTGACGTTGCGGTGGACGCGAACGGCGATGGGCGCGTGACGGGCATCGACATCGCGATCATCGCCCGGGCCGTCGAGACGGTCGAGCGGAACCACCCCGACCTCGTGGGTGGGCTCGGAACGTATCGTGGTGGGTCTCCCTACGCGCACATCGACGTGCGCGGGCGCCGGGCGCGCTGGCAGGGGTGAAACCCGCGGGGCCCTGCGTGGGGTAAGTTGAGGGTCCGGGGAGTTGTCCTCCGAGTCCACCGAACCCCAGCGTCCACATGGCCCTGTCCCCACATCTCCGCGAGCGGCTCCTGCGCCAGCTCGACACCCTCAGCGACGAGCGCGCATACCAGGTGCTCGACTATGTCGAGTTCGTCACCTCGAAGTACGGCGCCAAGGAGCCCGTGTCGACGGCGAACATCTTCACGCGCTTCACCGATGGCGTGGAGGACACGTTGCGGGCCGGCAAGGTCTCGGCGACTGCCATTTCCGAGACCTTGGGGCTCCTCAACCGGGCGGCTGGTGTATTGAGTGGCGTTGCCGCGGCGGGGAAATCCGTGGCCAGTGACATCGTGACCGGGGTGAGCTCTGCCGCCAAGCCCACGACGTCGGAAACGCCGGCCACGACCTCCCCGCCCGTGGACCCCAACGCGCCGCCACCACCGACGGGCGCACAAGGGTAGTCGCTTTCCAGCAGGAGGCTCCATGTCCGAGACCATCACTACCGTCCCGGCCCAACTCACCCCGCCGCGGGTGCTGGGAATCGTCACCCTGATCAAGCGCGCGCCGCACTATGCGCGACTGCTGCTCGGGATGCTGTCGGACGCACGCGTGTCGCTGTTCGACCGTCTGCTCGTGGTGGCATCGGTGCTCTACGTGGTGTCGCCGCTCGACCTGATTCCCGACATGATCCCGCTGCTCGGGCAGGTGGATGACCTTGTGCTGGTGATCACCGCGGTCTCACGGTTGTTCGATCGCGCGGCGCGCGAGGTGATCGCGTCGCACTGGAAGGGCCCCGCGGGCGAACTCGATCCGGGGGCCCTGCGCAAGCTCATCTACTTCGCATCGTTGTTCGCCACCCCGGGGCGTCGTCGTCGACTCCGCCGCGTGCTGCGGGGTGCTTGAGGTCGTCCTGCGACCCGCCTAGCTTTCGCCATGGCGACACCGACTCGATCTCCCGAACGGCCCGCGCATCCGACCACCACGGATCGCGGGCCGTCGCGCATGGGTGCCAACGGCACCCCGCCCGCCTCTTCGGAGGCCCGGATTCGCAGCGAACCTGCGCTCACGTTCGACGATGTGCTGCTCGTTCCGCGGCACTCGCTCACGCATCCGCGCGAGGTGAGCACGACGACGTGGTTCACCCGCGGCATCCAGCTCAACGTTCCCCTCGTCTCGGCGGCGATGGACACCGTGACCGAGTCGGAGATGGCCATCGCGATGGCGCGCGCCGGGGGCATGGGCGTGGTGCACAAGAACATGTCGATCGACCGCCAGGCGGCCGAGGTCGACCGGGTGAAGCGATCGGAGAGCGGGATGATCCTGAACCCGATCACGCTCTCGCCGGACGCGCTGCTCCGCGAGGCGGTGGCCCTGATGAGCCGGTTCAAGATCTCCGGCGTGCCGATCGTGGACGGCACCGGCCGGCTCGTCGGCATCATCACCAACCGCGACCTGCAGTTCGAGCGCAACCTGCAGCAGCCGATCCGCGAGGTGATGACGTCGCAGGCGCTCGTGACCGCGCCGGTTGGCACCACGCTGGACGATGCCGAGCGCATCCTCGCGAAGCACCGCATCGAGAAGTTGCCGGTGGTGGATGACGCCTACCACCTCAAGGGGCTCATCACCGTCAAGGACATCCACAAGCGCAAGCAGTACCCGGGGGCCAACAAGGACGAGCACGGGCGCCTCCGCTGTGCTGCCGCGTTAGGCGCCGGTGGCGACTACCTCGACCGTGCGCGCGCCCTCGTGGATGCCGGCGTCGACGTGCTGATCATCGACACCGCGCACGGCCATTCCGACGGCGTGCTCGAGGCGACGGCGACGGTGCGCGAGGCGTTCCCGAACGTGCAGCTGGTCGCCGGCAACGTGGCGACGAAGAGTGGCGCGGCCGCGCTCGTCGAGCGGGGCGTGGACGCGGTGAAGGTCGGTGTCGGCCCGGGCTCGATCTGCACCACGCGCGTCGTCACAGGCGTTGGCGTGCCGCAGCTCACCGCGGTGATGGAGGCCGTGGACGGCGCCAATGGGGTGCCGGTGATCGCCGATGGTGGCATCAAGTACTCTGGCGACATCGTGAAGGCCCTGGCGGCGGGCGCCTCGAGTGTGATGATGGGGTCGATGCTTGCCGGCACGGAGGAGTCGCCGGGCGAGTCGT
>JACMLI010000188.1 GCA_014379705.1 Gemmatimonadaceae bacterium | reverse complement strand
GCTTCCGGCCACCGGTCGAAGACGTGGTCGAGCATGCTGCGGAAGACGTCGCCCCGCGCAGCGGCCGTCACTCCTGATCCGAACGTGAGGTGTGTCAGGTACGCCATCCGGAGGGGTTCCCCAGCACTCGGGATGCGGATGCGTCGCCCCGGTATCACGCCAAGCATCCGCAGCGTGCGCGGGATATGCCTCACGATGGTGTGCTTGGCCGCCGACGGTGACCAGGGCGCCATGCACGCCATGATCGCATCGCCGGACTCGGCGATCACGAAGTCCGTGATGGCCAGTCCATCCCACTGCCGCAGGCGTCGGGAGAACTCGCCACGGAAGCCAAGAGAGAGCCGCGCGTTCTCCCCCTCGAAGAAGGCGTCGATCCGGTTCGCGTCGCCCGGCCGTGCCGTCCGCACGTTCCACCCGCCGCGAAGCGTGCGTCGGCCAAGGGGGAGCCGCGCGACGACGTTGCGCATGGTGAACGGGGCAAGCGGGACGTACACGGGAGCGCCCGTTCGTCCGCGAGCGAGGGACCGGCGCGCCAGCGCGTTGTCATCGAGGATCGCCGTGAACCAGCAGCCGCAATCGGCGAGTTCCTCGATCTCCCGGGCGCCAGCCATCAGCCCACCATAGAAAGTGCGCCAGTGCGCGATCACCTTCCGGTCGAAACCGATGCGCAGGTCGCCCAGATAGCCGATGGTGATTGGCTTCCCGTGCGCCCAGCCCGGGCGCAGCGTCGCGGTTCCGACAGCGTGCACCTCTTCGCTTGCATCGATGGCGAGAAAGACGTGCGCGCGCTCTGCCTGGAACCGCAACAGCTTGAAGAAGTCCGGCGAGCGACGGTACTGCACGTCCGTCGCCCTCGTCTCCATCGGCGACCGATCGAAGAAGTCGAGGATGCGCGCGTTGTCTCCCGGCTCGGCGAGCCGTATCCCGGGGTACCGGGCGACGAAGTCGTCGAGACGCACGCGACGTCAGAAATAGCGCTTCTCGAGGACTGCCGGGTCCTCGGGGAAGGGCACTGGCGGCAGGACGACCCGCGCGTAGCGGTACCAGAGCGGCTGCGTTTCCTGTTGGTCGCTGTGCCGATAGAGCTCCTGCCATGGCATCCACGGGTGCCGGTGATGCGTCAGGTTGTAGTTGAAGTTCAGGAAGAGCACGCGCACGAGCCACGGCGCGCGGAGGTTGTATGCACCCTCGATCACGTGGAGCGGGGTGTGCAGATGGTACACCCACTGGAGTGACGACCAGCTGAACGCAAAGGCGCCGTAGGCCACCGCGAGGGTCTCCCACTGCCAGGGGCCGAATCCGATGATGGCGACCCAAAGCACCAGAAAGACCGCGCCTTCGATGCGCATCCGCAGCCACTCGCGCTGGTCGAACTCGAGGAAGGCCGCGGCGAAGGAGTTGAACCGCGCGTTGTGTGCGAACCAGCGCGCCGAGCGATACGGGAGGAGGATCGACACGACGGGGAACGCCAGCGAGGCGAGCCAGATCCCACCGAGCACGGCGAAGTAGTACTGCACGTGCTTGAACAGCGCGCTCTCCCCCTCGCGGATGAACTCGGCCCGCTCTGCCTCAGTGCGGTTGCGCCGATGGTGCCCCCAGTGCTGGACGCGGAGGAAGGTCGGCGCCGTCCCGAAGATCGTCGACGTCACCCAGCCGATCGCGTAGCCGAGTCGTGGATCGCTGTGGGCGTTCCGATGACAGTACTCGTGCGCCATCGTGAAGACGCCCTGCATCGTCAGGCAGAAGACAAGGAGCACGATGCCGCGCACCCAGAGGGGAAGCGTCGCGTTATCGAGGAGCGTGAGCAACCCGAACCAAGCCCCCGCCTCCAGGAGCGTCACGGCGATATTCGATCCACCGTAGCTGCCAAGCCTTTTCCATTCAGGCTCGGTGTCTGGCACGAGTTCCATGCCTTCGACGGCGATGTCGGGATGCGCGGTTGCTGTCATGAAAGCCTCCGGGCGAAAGTGAGCAGGGTCATCGCGCGGCGCCTGACCAGAGCAGCGAAACGAACTCGCGCCCCGGGCGGCGGCGGGCCGACGGTACTGTCGCAGGCAGCTGGTCCCACGGAACGCTCGGCGCCTCGTGGTGCTCGTAGTGGTAGTTGATGTTGTAGGGCCAGATCGTCAGGCGCCCGAACAGCCCGGGGGCCCAGCTGTAGGTGCGGGCGTCACCGCTCCCCTCACCCGCGTGCTCGGCGAAGCTGCGTAGCTTTTGCAGGAGCTGGAGCAGCGTGAGGTACGGAACGAACCAGAGCAGGGCAATACGCCAGGTGACCTGCGGGGCCACGATCGCGCCGACGATCCACGCTAGGGCGAACAGCGCGAGGAGCAGCGCCGTCTCCGGATGCACGCGCGTCCGTGCCACGCGAAGCGGCGATGTGGGGCTCCGTCGCTCGCGGAAGAAGCGGACGGCCATGATGACGTTGTTCCAGGCGAGCGTATCCCCCGCCAGCTGCACGAGGAGCGCGGGGAATGCAAGTGGTCGGTAGTGCCAGGGCTGCCCATGAAAGAGCAACACGCGCTCCGGGTCGTGCTCGCTCCCGAGTTCGCGGTGATGCCCGAGGTGCACGGCACGGTACAGGTGCACGGGCACGAGGAGCGGGACGCCAGCCGCGATGTTGACCACGAGGTCGTTGAGTCTGAGGGGGCGCGCGACGAGTCCGTGCACGCCGTCGTGGAAGAGGACAAACAGCGCATGCTGACGCGTGGCGATGACCAGCATCGCAAGGATCGCCGCGGGAACGCTCCACCAGCGAAGCGCGGCGAACGTCACGAGCGCGACCACCATCCATTCAATGCTGAGCGCTCGTGCCGTGGCGCCATGCACCGAGCGCCACGGCATGGCGACGAGGAGCGCGACACCACTACCGACGACGAGCCCCGTCACGACGTCGAGCAGGTAGTGCTGCTTTGTGAAGAGCGTGGAAAGGGCGAGGACAAGAGTCCACGTGGCGAAAAGGATCGCGCGCCTCCACCAGTCCGTCCCGGCTCCGCGCGCGGCGAGTGCGCACGACACGCCGATCGCCGCCGGAAGCGCGACATGCCCGCTCGGGATCGCACCGAGTGGGCTATCCATCCGCTGGATGAGAGCCAGCAGGGTCCCGCTCGGTGCGATCGGCTGTCCAACGACTTGTGCGGGAAAGCCGAGATTGATGGTGATGCACGCGGCGGTGCTGGCGAGCGCGGTGAGGACCACGGTACCGAAGTGCTCGTGACCTCGGCCGAGGAGGATGAGCGCGACAGGCAGGAGGTAGTAGCTCAGGTACGGTACCGCGGCCCATGGGGCGAACGGGATGAGCGCGTCGAGCGATGATGGATGGACGTCGATCGGAGCAGCGAGCGGCGCATGAATGGCGATCGCGTAGACGACGGTCGCCAGGGGAGCAGCGATCATGAGCGTACGCCACGGATGGCGACTGAGGGCGACGCGCAGCGACATCAGATCCAGAACTCCGTGTTGACGATGCGCGGCGTCGGTGCTGGCCCCGTGCCGCCGCGCTCCGCATGCTCGCGCAATGTCTCGACGTCCTCGTGGAGCAGGTCCGCGTCCGTCGAGTTGAAGCGCATCTCGCCCCCGAAGCGCTGCAGGTTGTGCCCCTGGTTGCGCATGATCTCGACGTCCTGCGTGATCACGTGACGCGTGTAGAACGGCATCCAGAGCCTGGCAAGGTGATTCACCCACCCGAGCCGGTAGCTGATCAGCGTGTAGACCACCGTGTCGAACGGCCCCCGCGGCGTGCAGGTACTCGTGATCGTGAAGCCGCGCCGCTCGCCGAAGCGGTAGTCCACCCGCGTCGTGTTCGGCATGTAGAACTTGTCGGTGTGTTCCGTCGGCGCGCCGTCCGGGTTGATCACGCGATCGACGAATCCGATCTTGTCGTTCGGGAGGTGATACGTGACGAGCACGCTGTCCGTCGTGCGCTCCACGGTCACCGGCACGCGCTTGTGCGCCGGTTTCCGGAACCACCCATGATGCACGAAGGTGGTGTGGGGCACGTCCATGAAGTTCTCCACGAGATGGGTGACCTCGTTCGGGAACGCCGTGACCATGTAGTACGTGCCCCACTCCGGCGTATCCCACCAGGGCATGGGAAACGGGTCGGTCGACGGTGCGTCGTCTCCCATCCACACCCAGACCAGGCCATGCTGTTCACGGACCGGGAAGCGTCGAACGCCACACGTCGCGGCGAGTTCGCACGACCCCTGCGACGGCACCTCCACGCAGCGTCCGCTCGCGTCGTACAGCCAGCCGTGATACGCGCAGCCGAGGCGCCCACCCACGATCGCTCCCTTCGAGAGCGCTGCGTTGCGATGCGCGCACCGGTCCTCGAGCGCCACGGCGCTTCCGTCCCCCGCGCGCCACACCACGAGCGGTTGCTCCAGTATGACACGCCCGAGCGGTGCCTTGGGTGTCAGTTCCGTCGAGAGCGCGGCGGCGTACCAGCCGTCCTTGAGCGACCCGCATCGGTCGCGCATTCGCACGGGCGCGCTGGAGTCCTGAATGAGCATGTCTGTCACGTCGTCATGGTCGATTGGAGTCCGGGGACAAACTCCTGCTCCCATCCGTCGTGCTCATCGAGTGACGCCGGCTTGATCGCCCCTGCCCGCTGGCCGCGCGCCACGCACACGCGCTCGTACGTGGCGGCGCCATGCAGCACGGGAACGGCGCGCACTGCGTCCAGTTGTCCGAGGGCGCGACAAAGATCGTAATGGTGGGAAGCACGAAGCTGGCGTTCGAGCTCCGTGGCCACGCGCTCCGCCGTCCCGGCGTCACACTCGATGTAGAGTCCATAGTGCGGGGGTTCACGCCATGCCGGTGCGAGCATGGCGAAGCCGACGGGTCCGGCGCCGCTCCGGGCGAGCGCATCATCGAGTGCGCGCTCGGCGAACTGCGGCGTGAGTTTTTCTCCGGCGATGTCGCACGCGCGGTCGACGCGCCCGCGGAAGGAGAGGAGCGGCGTCGCGTGATGCCATCCCTCCACACGCACGAGGTCCTTGAGGCGATACCGATAGAAGCCGCCAGACGTCGTCAGGAACACTTCGTACATGGAGCCGCTCGTGAGCTCGTGCACACCGAGGAACTCGCTGGATCCCGGCGTGGCGAACTCGAGAAAGTGCGACGCGACGGCCGCGACGGAGCCCTCAGCCGCGATCCACGGGATGGAGACCACGCCTTCCGTCGCGAGCAGGCCCTTGCCCTGGACCTCCACCTTGGGAAAGCGTGCTTGCATCGACGCGACTGCGCGCGCGGCGTAGCCATCGGTCCAGCACGAGATCACCCGGAGCTGGTCCCAGAGCGCCCCGAGATCATCCGGAGCGCGTCGACCAAAGCGGCGGCGGAGCGCGGCCGCTCGCGCGGGGTCGGCTGGGAACGCGCCCATGAGCGTCGCGCGAAGTTCGCCATCGAGGGAGGTACTCAGCGTCCCCCGCTCGAGGTCGTGCAGGAGCCGCGGGAACTCCTCGTCGAGTGACGACGCGAGCAGCGTGAGGAAGCTTGGGCTCCAGACCGACACGAGGGCGAGGTCAGGGACCGCGAGCAGGGAACGCAGCGTGAGGTAACGGCACGTGGCGATGTCTGGGGCGCGCGAGAGTTCTCGCGGCGTGGAGAGGACGAGATCGAGCAACGCGCCAACGAAGGGCGGGAAGTAGTCGCTGTCGTGCTCGAGCCCGATGGGGATGCCGGCCGCAGTGCGCGCATCTCGCCGCGCCGGGGGAGAGATCGCCCAGTACGCGCGCCCGCGGCGAAGCGCAGGGCGATGCTGCAGCAGGTCACTGATCCAGGGCACCGTCGCCGCGGAGAACTCGCGCAGCAGGCCTGTGGTGTACGGCACGAGCTTCGAGGCGCCCGACGACCCGCTGGTGGGCTCGAAGAAGCGCACCGGGTCTTGCGTGAGGACTCCTGGTGTTCCGGCTGCGATTCGATCCACATCGCCGGCGTATGCGTTGTAGTCTCGCGGCGGCACGCTCTCCCTGAACTCCGCCACACTGCGAATGCGGGCGAATCCATGCGCTCGCCCGAACGTGCTCGTCGCGTTTTCCTCAAGGATGCGCGAGAGCGTCGCGCGCTGCGCAGGAGCCGGATCGCGCAAGGCCCGCTCGAAGCGTCGGGTGGCGGGGAGCGCGAAGGCACGGTACCCCTGGTTGGCCAGCGCGACCGCGAGGGTCATCGTTGCGGGACTGGAGGCAGTCGGAGCATGGCGCGAAACTGTGCAAGGCCGACGCGTGTGACGCCGCGCAGGATGTCCTGGAGCCGCACGTGGGCAAGGCACGCGAGCTCGTCACCTGCCTGGTGTTCGGGGTTGCGCTCGACGAAGAAGCGCACATGTGGATTCTGCAGGTGCCGCTCGGTCACCGGCGCGGCCCCATCTCGCACGCGATCATGTGCGGTGGTGAGCCGGATGATGCGCGTTCTCCGATCGTACTGCGCCCCGTAGCGTCCCGCCGCCAGCGTATCGAGCAAAGATCCCAGACGAGGATCATCTGGCCGGTCGCGACGCGGGATGGCGTGTGGAAACGAATTGGCGAGGAGGAGATACGTCCGGTAGCCCTTGGAGATCAGAAACCAGTAGAGCGCCCGTCGCGGCGACTGCAGCTTGATCGACAGGAGCACCTTGGCGAACGCGAACTGCAGTTGCTTCTGCCCCCAGTAGGCGCGGTCGATCACGGTATCGCCGGAGAAGATCACCGTGCCCTCCGGCTCCTCCTGTATCAGGACCGTCGAGAACCCACGCAGCGTGTGCGTGGCGATGTCGCGCAGGAGGATGATGCGCTGTTTCTCCGCGAGGTCGCGTTCGAAGCGGGCACGTTCGACCCCTTCGTACAGGCCCTCGAAGAGGGCGAACGCGTCGTCGATTGTCGCGCGATCGAGGGTTGCGACGGGAACGGTCGTGGCTACCAGCCGGGACGCCGGACCGGCAGTGGCGTGTTGGGCTCGAAGGGCGAATGGCTGCGCGGCCGTGCCTGCGCGTTGTGCGGGTGGTGCCATTCGACATTCTCCGGCACGACAGGCAGACAGTACAGCGAGAGGGCCTATCTTGATGGACCTGTTCTGCGGGCGCAAGCCGAGCACAGGACGCCTCGATCACCGTCCTTCTCGTGTGCACCTTTTCCGGCCGAGCCGGGTATCTCTCGCGGTTGAGTGCGCCCGCTACCCCCCCACGCTCGTGACCTCAATCCGCCCCACCCGCGTCCTGCTTGGTATCTCCGCGACCCTGCTCGCGCTGGTCGCACATCCCGCACATGCCCAGCTTGGCGCCGGGGACGGCTTCCTGTTCCGGGTGCCCACGTTGCGCCTGTCTGTCAGCGGGGGATACGCGCGTCCGAACGGCCAGAGCGACATCTTCGACTTCGTCACGACCGAGCTCACCCTTGGACGTGGGGATTTCGCTGGGGGGGAGATCGGGGCATCGGCCGCCGTGCGGGTCACTCCCCGGATAGAGGTTGGAATCAACGCCTCGTATTCAGGCCGGTCTGCGGGCTCCGAGTCCCGCATGTTCGAGGGCGAGGACGACTTGCCGATCCTGCAGTCTACCAGCCTCCACCGCGCGGCGATCATGGCGACTGGTCGGATGTCACTCGTCGCTCCGGGGCGTTCCGTCGGGCGCTTCGCCTGGATTCCCACCAGGGTGGTGCCTTTTGTGGGTGGGGGGGCGGGCCCGGTCTGGTACCGGCTGCGCCAGGACGGTGAATTCGTCGACAACGAGACCCTCGACATTTTCGAGGACCAGTTCGAGTCCAAGGGTTGGTCGATAGGGGCAACAGGCTTCGGCGGGGCGGACTTTTCGCTTACCCCCCGTTTCGGGATCACGGCGGAAGGGCGTTATTTGTGGGCGAAGGGCCCCATGAACCGCGACTACAGCACGTTCGACAAGATCGACCTGTCGGGGTACGACGCCTCGATCGGGCTCTACGTCAGGTTCTGACCGGAGGCACACTCATGTTGCGATTGACTGTTCGCTCGGTACTCCTGCCTGCCTGCCTCGCGCTGGCCCCAGTGTCACCGCTGATCGCGCAGGGCAGTGCGTCACCGTTTGAGGCCTGGATCGGCTGCTGGGACCTGGTGCCGCGCGAGACCTTCGCGGCAAGCACGAGCCGCGTGTGTGTGCTGCCCACGGGAAGTCCGTCCGCGGTCGACCTGGTCTCGGTTGCCGGTGACAGCATTACGAGTCGCCAGCGGCTCGACGCATCGGTAGAGCCGCGTGAGGTGCGCCAGGGCGACTGCGCCGGAACGGAGCGTGTGCAGGCCTCGGGCCGGCGCGTGTACTTTCGCACGTCGATGAAGTGCGGCAGCGAGGGTCGGCTGGTGAACAGCGTGATGGCGATGTCGTCCAGTGGCGAGTGGCTGGATGTGCGCGGCGTCGCGTTCGGCACAAATGTCGGTGTGCGGGCATCGCGGTATCGTGAGGCTCCGTCCTCGGCGCAGCTCCCGGCGGAAGTCGCCAGCGCGTTGCGTGGGCGTACGCCCGGGATGAATGCGGCGCGCATTGCGGCGTCCGGGCGCGTTGATCTTGCCGACGTGGTGGAGGCGTCGCGCGCGCTGGAGGTTGGCGTGCTGCAGACGTGGCTCGCCGAGCGTGGGCAGGGCTTCGCGCTCGATGCGCGGCAGGTCGTATCGTTGGAGCAAGCGGGCGTTGCCCCTTCCGTGATCGACATCATGGTGGCGCTCTCGTATCCCTTGCAGTTCGCGCTCGATCGCACGCGGCTGGGCGATCCGCCGCCCGACGTGCAGGGTGAGGTGCGCGAGGTCGACGGTGGCGTGATGTACGACGACTACGGCTATGGATACGATCCCTATGGCTACGGGTATGGTCGTGGGGGTGGCTGGTATTCCGGTCGTCGACCGGTCGTGGTGGTTGAACGCTCCGAGGCAAACGACGAAGAGCATGGCAAGGTGGTGAAGGGCCGCGGGTACGTCTCGGGACGCGACGACTCGTCGCGGTCGGGGTCCGATCGCTCGGGGGACTCGTCGCGTGGAACCGCGGGCTCGTCGGGCGGCTCGGACAAGGGCTCGAGCACGGGTCGGAAGGCCAAGCCCAAGCCGTAGGACGAGCACGGACTTTGCGCTGCCCCCTGTCATGGCGACCGGGGTTCCGTATGGGGCAGTCTTTATTCTGGTGGGGCTGTGCGGTGTGGCCCTCGGGGCAACATCGTTGATGCGCAGCATACGCGCGCGACGGTGGCCCTTCGTCATTGGCCAGGTGATCGAGGCGAAGGTTGTGCAGCACGCGTCTGGGGAGGCGAACATCGACACGCACGTGCTGTATCGCTATGACGTCGGCGGTAGCACGTACCGTAGCGACCGACGCGATTTCGGGTGGAGGCCGCGGCCGACGTCGGTCATGCAGCCGCATGTTTCGGACAAGCGCCCAGACCTCCAGAACGAACTGCGGCGCCATTTTCCCGCGCGCGGGGCCGTGCGGGTGTACGTCAATCCTGGGGATCCGAGTGACAGTGTCCTGGACACAGGGCTGGCCCCGTTGGCCTTTGCATTCCTGGGATTCGGGGTGGCCTTCGTCTGGCTCGGTGCGAGGCTGATCTTCGGGATGTGATCTCGTTGCGGCAACCCGCGCCACTCAACGCGACGAACACCAACTCGTGATCTTGAGGTTTCGCGCACCGGGCGAGCATGGATATCGCGTCATCTACGGGTTGCCCCAGCGCCCGATGCCAATCGCAAGAAACGTCAATTGCGAGTTGCGGGAGTCGGCGGAGCAAGCGAGCGTAGGCGCCGGGCCATGTAGTGCGCGTTGCCACTCCACTCCAGCCGCCACGTCCGATGACCAATACCTCGATCAGGTGGGGCCTCGCCATTGTCGCAGCGCTCCTGGCTCAGATCACGATGATCGTGATCTCAGTCATCTGCGTGGCCGTGTACAGTTACACGATTCACACGGGCGAGACTCAGGAGTTCTATAACGCGTTTGCCAGCGCCTCCGGCCCCTGGATCTCGCTCATCGTCGGCGGTCCGGTCTTCTTCCTGATCGCGCGCTGGATCCGACGGCGTGCGCCGTCCGCGGCACTGGGCACGGCGATGGCCCACGCCGGGATCTATCTCGCGATCGAAGTGATCGTCCTTCTCCTCTGGCAGGGAGATACGTCTGGCGCGCTTCCGTTCATGATTGGCGGGTTCCTCCCCAAGCTGGTCGGTGCCTGGCTCGGCGCCAACGGCCTCGCGGCGTCCCCGCATGCAAAGGCCGCGTGATGGATCATTGGGAGACGCTGACGCCACTCCTCGTGCACATCCAGGCGAACCTCGACCAGGAGCTCGGCCTGACCGCACTTGGCCGCAGGGCGAGTCTCTCTTCTGCTCACTTGCAGCGGGTGTTCAAGGCGACCGTGGGAGAGACGCCGAAAGGCTACGTCACGCGGTTGCGTGTCGAGCGGGCCGCGTTCTGCCTCCTGGCCCACGAATCAACGATTGCTCAGGTCGCGGCGAACTGCGGCTTTGAGCGTCCAGAGACCTTCATCCGGGCGTTCCGGCGCCGTTTCGGCAAGTCGCCTCGCGAGTACCGGTCGTCGGTCCGCGTCGAGGCCGCGGCGTGGAACGAAGAGCGCCGCGAATCGCTGGTGGGACAGCGATTCGCCCTCTCGAAGACGCGCCTGATCGATATCCGACCGACGCATGTTGCCTTCCGACGCCACCTCGGGCCGTACGAAAGCGTTCCCGAGTCGATCTTCGACGAGCTGGAGCGATGGGCGGCGCGCGCCCACCTGAGCGGTCCGCGAATCTGGATGGGAATCGGCCACGACGCACCGATCGCCACGCCGCCCCACCAGCTCCGGTTCGATGCTGCGCTGGTGGTCCCCGGGCCCTTCAAAGCGAACCGATCGATCGGCTACCAGCTCCTGCCGGGCGGGACGCATGCGGTGACGACGCACGCCGGCCCGTACGAAACGCTTGGCGCTGGGTACGCAATGATCTTCCCGCGCCTCGCGGCCTTCAGGAACTACGTCGCGGTGGGGCTCCCCGCGGTGGAGGTCTACCATGCGGCGAAGATCAATGTGCGCCTCGCGTTGAATCACACGGACATCTGCCTCCCGATGAGCAGGAGAGGTGTGTCTGCCGTGCCTTCATGATTCGAAGCCGCCGCGCACTCCCTGCTTCAGTGTGCCCATCCGCGTCCGTTAAGTGCCAGCGTCGCACCAATGCCCCGAAGCGCCACGGATCCGGGGTTGCAGCAGCAGATGCCGCGCACCTTCCGCAGCGGGCCTTGTATGGAGCGGAGCCCTGCGAGTGACGTTAGGCGCCCGCGACACTCCAGCGTGACGCGCGGCCCCGCACCGCACGTGCCCCCATCGCGGCGGGCTCAATTCGGGTAGGCACAAGCGGTCGTGTGGCCCCTGGCTGGCCTGACAGCAAATGCAGCTTAGCTTCTGGGCCATGCCCGATCCGCTGCTGTGCTCCCGCTGTGGCAGCCACGAAATGTTATCGTGAGAGCCTGCAGTTCAACCTGGATTGGGTTGCTGAAGACATTGCCCTGGCTGGCGTCTCGCGGGACAACTGCCGGCTCTTCCTCGCCGGCCCACCGTTCCGCCAGGAACGCGGCAACGTCAGCCCCGTCTTGACGTGGCTCAACCTGAACAGCAAAGCTCAGGTCGATGATCTACATCAGGCATG
>JACMLI010000020.1 GCA_014379705.1 Gemmatimonadaceae bacterium | reverse complement strand
CTTCTTTCATCTGGCGGACAATGTCGTCCCACGTCCCCTTGAAGGCCCGGCCGTCCCGCGCGATGACCCGATGGTCCAATGGATCACGCCGCTGGTCGCTGAGTTCTACCAGCATGGTACCGAACAGTTCCAGCTGCGTGCGCGCTGCCTTCTCCTCCTGCTCGAGGACAGTGGCCTCGACCTCGGCAAGCATCTCGTCTATGTCGTCCGTGTCTCCGGCAAGATCCGCCAAGCGCTCTTCCCACAGCTGAAGGTCCGGATCGTTATCCGCGACCTTGTGGATGGAGCGCTTGAGCTCCATCAGCCGCCAGATCCCGAGTTCGTCCCAGTGATCCTCGGGAGTCGTGCGGTCGAGGTGATAGAGCGCCGCCTCGTGCTCGCCGCGATCGTAGAGCACGTTCGCGAGGTAGATGCGCGCTTCCGTGTGCTCGGGATCCATCTGGAGGGCGCGCCGCAGGGTGGCGATCGCCTTGTCGTCGTCGTTGAGGCGATGCTGCATGTAGCCGATGAGCGCCACCGCCTCGGCGTTGTCGGGCGCCTGCGCCATCGCGGCCTCGAAGTAGGGACGCGAATCCTCGGCGAGGCCCTCGCGGAAGAGGGCACGCCCCACCTGAAGCATCAGCTCGACGTCGTCCTGGTAACCGAGTTCGAGCGTGCGGGCGAACACCTGCCGCGCCTGCTCCATCTGGCCCAGCTTGATCAGCACCTCACCCAAACCGGCGAGTGCATCTTCGTGATCCGCATCGAGGCCGAGGGCCTCGTCGAAGCTGCGCCGCGCCCAGGCGATCTCCTCGCGCGCCAGGCGCGCATAGCCGACCCCGACGTGGAGGCCCACGGCGTTCGGGTACACGCCCAGGCCTTCACGCAACACCGTCAGGGCCTCTTCATAGCGGCCCTCGTTGTACAACAGGTGCGCACGCTCGTCGTACTCTTCCGAGCTGAGGAATGGCGTGGACATCGCGGCGACGGCCTCCAGCAGAGCGACCAAGGAATATTGTACATCCCCCGTGCGGAGAGGTTCAATGGCTGCCGCAGGGTGCGTTGCGCCTGGCGAGGTGGTCCCGTGGTTTTCCACACGACGAACATGGAGTGCCCTAGGTCAGCAACGCCGCAGCGATGCGAGCCGCGAGGTCCGCATTCGCCTCGAGCAACGCGAGATTCGTCGTCAGCGAGCGACCACCCGTCGCCCGCTCGACCGCGGCGAGCAGGAAGGGCGTCACCGCCGGGCCGCGCACACCTCGGTCCCGCGCCTCCAGCAGTGCGCGCGCCACGGCGTCGTCGATCAGCGCGGCTGGGAGGGCGTGCTCGTCAGGCGGCTGCTGCACCACCAGCACTGCCTGACGACGCCCGAGCGCACGATGCGCCTTCACGATCTCGCGCACCTCCCCGACCGCGTCCACGCTCACCGACAACGGGAGCCCGCTCGTCGCCGAAAAGAAGGCGGGGAACTCGCGCGTGCGATACCCGACAACGGGCACGCCAAGGGTCTCGAGGCGCTCGACCGTCGCCGACAGGTCGAGGATCGACTTGGCACCTGCACAGACCACCACAGCTGGCGTGGTCGCGAGTTCGAACAGGTCCGCGGATTCGTCGAACGGGCCCTCGCGATGCACCCCCCCGATGCCCCCGGTCGCAAACACGGTGACCTCGGTGGTGGCGATGAGCGCGAGGGTGCCGGCGACGGTGGTGGCGCCACTGCGGCGCGCGGCGATCGTGGGAGCGAGGTCGCGCGCCGAGACCTTCGTGATGCCATCGCGCGCGAGGAAACGCTCGAGTTCCGCGTCGTCGAGGCCCAGGGCCGGCACGCCATCGACCACGGCGGTGAAGGCACCGACGCCGGCATGACGTGCGACGGCGCCGAGCATCCGCCGCGCCGCCTCGCGATTGTGGGGAATGGGAAGGCCCTGGGCGAGGACCGATGTCTCGAGGGCCACCACCGGACGGCGCGCCGCGAGCGCGGCGCGGACGTCAGGCGTTAGGCGGATCGGGGATTCGGCCGGGGCCGTCCCTGTCACGCCGTCTTTTCGTCGTCGAACTGCTCGGCGCGCCAGGTGTCCACCTTCTCCCGGTCGCCGGATGTCGGATCCCACACCGCCAGGATCTTGATCCGCTCGCCTTCCCAGGCGTCGAACGACTTCCGCGTTCCCTTGGGAAACTGGATCTCGTGACCGTCCTCGAAGCGCAGGATGACGTGGGGAAAGTTCGTGTTTTCGTACTGCTTCCGAATCTTGGAGGGCGTGTTGGTCATGGCATCCAGTGTCTTTCAGGTGGTGGGCGTCGCGCCCGTCGGACGTACGGCTTTCCCAAGATGCAACGTCGTCACCGGGTCACGTAACCACGGCTCCGCTCGCTGCAAAGCGTTCCCACGCGCCCGACTGCAGCGCCTCATCCATGGCCGCCACGGCGGCCTCCAGTTCGTCGTCCTTCGTGTAGAAGTGCGGGGCGACCCGAATACCCGCCTTCGGTCGATAATCGATCACGATGTCCCTCGACAGCAGGAATTGCGAGACCTCATAGGCGTGTGGCACGGCGAACGCCACCGTGCCGCCCCGCTTCGACGCGTCGCGCGGGGCGTAGACCTCGTACCCGCGAGCGTCGGCCAGCTCGATCAACCGTGCCGTCTGCCTCATGCTCTTGGCGCGGATCGCCTCCATCCCCGCACGCCGGACGATGCGCGGGCCCTCGATGGCGGCGTAGAGGGCCGGAATGACCGGGGTCCCCCCGAGCCAGCGGTAGATGCCCGGTGCGTACTCCATATCCGGTTCGAAGGCAAACGGCCGCGTATGCGACATCCAGCCGGTGAGCGACGGCTCCAGCCGCTCGCGCACCGCCGCCGACGCGTACAGGAAGCACCCCCCGGGACCCCCACAAAGCCACTTCAGCACGCCACCCGTCATGAAGTCGACCCCACTCTCGCGGACGTCGACCGGGATCACCCCGATGGCGTGGAACGAGTCGGCCGAGACGAGGGCGCCTACCGAGTGCGCCTTCGCGCAGATCGCCGCGAGATCCATGATGTAGGCCGAACGAAACAGCACCTGCGAAATGGCGACGAGCGCCGTGCGCTCATCAATAGCTTCCAGGAGGCGGTCAAGCTCCACCGTTACGCCATCGTCGCTCGGCACGACGACGATTTCGGCGCCGAGCCGCGTTGCGAGGTGATCATAGACGTACCGCACGGAGGGAAAATCCAGCTCGGTCATCACAATGCGATTGCGCGGCGCCTCGTACGTGAGCGACGACAACACCGTCGCCTGCGCAAGCGTCACGTTGGGCAGCATCACCATCTCGCCCGGCGCGGCGCCGATGAGTGGCGCGACTTCGTCGGCCACCTTCCCGGGGAGTTCCCACCACGACTCTCGCCACGCCCGCACGCCGCGTTCGGCCCAGAGGTCCACGTACTCGGCGAGTCGATCGGGGACGCCACGCGGCATCGCTCCTAACGAGTTCGAGACGAGGTACGTCGATCGCTCGAGGATCGGAAATTCCTGCCGAAAGGCGAGCAACGGATCGGTCATGGGCGAAAACCTGGGGCGAGGTGCAACAGGTCGAAAAAATGGACGGAGCGCGACTCGACAAACATCAGGGAGCGTCGGGCACGCGCAACACGCCGCGTCGTGACCTGGTCGCAAGGTACAACAGGGAGGCCACGGAAAGCGCGCCGAGGATCGCCACCCACTCCAGGGGCTTGATGCTCGTGAACATCCACGCGATGACGAGGACGCCAAGCCACGGCAGGATCGTCGGCGCGGGGACACGGAACGGGGTGCCGCCCTGCTGCACCCCCGTCCGGCGCAGCTGCCACGACGCCACGCAGCAGGCGCCGTACAGCAGGAGCACCGAAATGTTGGCCAGGATGGCGAGTCGCTCGAACGTGTTGGTCGCGGCCAGGACGGTGGCTGCGGCCGCCTGGAGCATGATCGCCACGTGCGGCGTCCGGTATGTGGGGTGGACGGCAGCGACCTGACGAGGCAGGAAGCCGTCACGGGCGAGCGCGAAGAGCACGCGAGAGAGCGCGAGCATCATCCCGCCGGCGTGACCGAACATGGACACGCTGGCGCCGACGAGGAGCAGGGTTCGGGCCCACGAGCCCATCGCCGCTCCGGCGGCCTCGGCGAGGGGTGCCGTGGTGGCCGTGGAAAGCGCGTCGCCAAGAATGCCGCGGCTCACCGTCTGGAGGAGGAGGTACAGAATCGTGATGCCCCCCATGGCCAGGAAGATCGAGCGAGGCACCGTTCGGGAGGGATCGCGCACTTCGCCCCCCGGAACGAGCGCCGACTCGATGCCACTGAAGGCAAACGTCAGGATGATCGCCGTGCGCGCCAGCGTCGGCGCATCGGGCCACGACGTGACCACAAGGTTCTCGGCGCGCACCCCGACCCAGCCAACGATCGCCAGCAGCAGGAGCGGCAGGATTTTCGCGACCGTGGCGACGTTGTTGAGCCGCGCCCCCTGGCTCACGCCCCGGACGTTCACCAGTCCGAAAAATCCGAAGAGGAGGACGAAGAACAGCGTACGGCCTATCGGGAGCGCAAAGACCGGGAGGAGTGCACCGGCGTTGTCCGCAAAGACCGTCGACACGGCGGCCATGGCAAAGGTGCTCAGCAGCCAGAGCACGACACCGGCGAGGTAGCCTACAAAGGGGCCGAAGGCCGTCTCCACGTAGGCGTACGGGCCGCCGGTCAGCGAAACGCGACTCCCGGCATCGGCGATGCAGAGCACGATGATCGCCATCGCGACCGCACACACGAGGTAGCCGAGCGGGGCGGCGGCGCCAAGGGTGCCGGAGACTTCCGCTGGAAGTCGAAAGATGCCACCGCCGATCGTGATGTTGACAATGCCCGCCGCGAGACCCACGACTCCGAGGGCGCGGACGAGTCCCTTCTCTCCCGCGACTGGTTCCGAATGGCTCTTTAGAGGCATTGGAACCTAAGGTATCCCCTTCCATCCTTCGTGCAACTCATTGCTCCGCGAGGATTCCCCGATGATTCGTCGTCTGCTTGCTACGTGTGTTGTTGCGTGTTTCGTGAGCCTTGGTGCGACTGCCGCGCATGCGCAGCGCGCGTCGTCACAGGGCACCGAGTTCACGGTCAATGGTCCGGCGCGCAGTGCGTCGGTGGCAGGCGTCCGACTCTCGGATCATCAGGCGGTCAACGTTGGCACCGTGCTTCCGCCACAGATCAAGTCGCGGGGGAAGCCGATCTCCTTCATGGTGACCGGTGCTGCCATGTTCATCGGCGGCCTGCTGATCGGTGACGACATCGGAACGGTCATCGCAGCGGGCGGGCTGGGACTCGGTGTCTACGGCTTGTACCTCTATTCGCGCTAGCTTTCGCCGCATGGCGGCGCCTGGCTATCACGAGTTTCGACCCCCGGCCCACCTGCGGTCGGGGGTCGCGTGCATCTGGTCGAACGACCTTCCTGAAGGTCCGGTCGACCACGAAGGGTGGGTCGTGCCCGACAACTGTGCGGACATCATCCTGCAGGTGTCGCCTGACGACGAAGTGCTCCACTCATCCGTTGTTGGGACAATGACGCGACCGATTGCCATGCGTTCACGTCCGATCCAGTTCGTGGGTGCGCGCTTTCACCCTGGCTGGCTCCCGGCCACACTGGGCATCGACGGACACGAGTTGCGGGACATGGTCGTGCCGCTCGCCGACGTATCTCAGCGCCTGCAAGGCGTGCTACGACGCGCGAAGGGTCGACCCCACGAGGTCCTGACCGCCCTCGTGAACGACGTGATGGACGTTGGGGCCCCACCGCCTCCACTCGTTTGCCAGGCGCTGGATGCGATCGAGGCGTCGCAGGGGCTCGTGCGCATCGAACACCTGTGCCGCGAACTCCGCGTCACGCGTCAGCACCTCGCCCGTCGTTTCGGCGCGACGCTTGGCGTCTCGCCCAAGTTCGCCGGTCGCGTCGTGCGCATGCAGCACGTGCTGCGGCGAGCCGCGGGAGGCGCGCGCGGCGGATGGGCACGCGTCGCCTTCGAGAGCGGCTATGCGGACCAGAGCCACCTCGTCGAGGACCTGCGCGAACTCACCGGGCGCACGCCGTCTGAGTTGGCGTCGTAGCGGTTCCATTTTCCCAAGATCGCTCGTGCCCGTGGTGTGATCTTCGGGGACTCACGCACCGACGCCGGGCGCGCGACCTTGGAACCGGCCCTGTCGTCCTACCCCGAGCCCCGATCGTCCCATGCCCTGGTCCGCGTCCAGAATCACCACCGTCCTCGTCGTCCCCACTGTTGAGCCGAGCCTGGCCTTCTGGGAGCAGCGCCTCGGGTTCACCAAGGTCACCGAGGTGCCACATGGTGATGCGTTAGGCTTCGTGATCCTGGTGAAGGACGCGACCGAGCTGATGCTGCAGAGCGAACCCTCGGTGCGCGAGGACCTCGGCCCGGACGCCAGGGGCGTCACGCCAGGGACGTCGGCGGTCCTCTACGTCGAGGTGAGCGATCTCGACGCCGCCGGAGAGGGACTCGGCGACTACCCCGTCGCCATCCCGCGTCGCACGACGTTCTACGGTATGGACGAAATCGGCGTCCGCGAGCCGGGGGGGCATCTTATCGTGCTGGCGCAGAAGAAAGCGTGAGCGTGTGAGCGCGAGGATACCACGCGGCCAGCTCGCCCAGCTCCACGCTTACCCGCTTACCCGCTCCGAATCGCCCTCATCGCGATCTGCTCATAAGCGTCCACCGCCGACTCGAGTTCCGACACGCGCACGTGCTCCTCGTCGGTGTGTGCGACGTGCACCGAGCCGGGGCCGAAGAGGAAGGGTGTTCCCCAGTTGGTGAGCGCGGGAACGTCGGTGGCGAAGGCGGGGACTGACGTCGGGAAACCATCGACGGTCCCAAGGCGAACCGGCGGCACCATGATGCCCCATTCCAGCTCGGCGCGGCCCTTCACCCACGCTTCGACCTGGTCGTGGATCACGGCAGCCGGCGTCACCAGTCGAAACATCAGGCGCGCCTCGGCGCTCGGCGCGAAGACGTTGTCGGCGACGCCGCCTGACAGGCTCCCGATGTTCACCGTGGTCTCGCCGAGCAGCTCATCGCTGGGCCATTGAATGCCCTCGAGCTCCGCCAGCAGGCGCACGAGGTCGAGCGTGGCCGAGTGACCCATCGCGGGATAGGCGGAGTGCGCGGCTTTCCCCTTCGTCCGCACGGCGACGCGCTGGGCGCCCTTGGTGCCGACACCTAACGTGCTATCTGTCGGCTCACCGTTGATGAAGACGCGCGGGCGATGCGGGAGATTGGCCACCACCCAGGCGTTGGCCGCATGCGCCCCGTCGTGACAGGTCTCTTCTCCGATGACGAACAGCAGTGCCACCTTCACGCCTCGATCGCGCAGTCGTTCTCCCGCCAGGATCATCGACGCCGCGATGCCCTTGGCGTCGCAGGCGCCGCGTCCGAAGAGCACGTCACCCGTGAGACGCGGCGGAATGAACGGCGGGACCGTGTCCAGGTGCGTGGTGAGGGTCACGTCCACGTCGTCGGCACTCATCGCGAGAACCGACTGGCGACCGTCGGGCGTGACATCGATCAGCGTCGTGGCCCAACCGCGCGACGCGAGCATCCGCTCGGCCTCGGCGATCACCTGGTGTTCCCGCCCGCTGGTGGAGTCGATCGCCATGAGGCGAATGGCAAGGTCGGCGACGCTACTCACGGCTTGGCGGCGTTTGTTGGAGGAAACAGCGCGGGATCCTGCCGATGGCGGATGGCGATGGCAGAGTGGTCTGCGTCTGTCATTGCCTGGAGTGGATGGTTGCCGGGCGACGTCTCGTTGTCCAGCCGGGGGACCATTCTCGATGCAGCTTGAGGACGCGGCTACATTCCCATGCCTGCCGATCGCCGTCTCGTTTCGACCGTTTCGCCTCCTGGACCATGGCCCATCCCAATTCCTTCGGAAGCCGCCAGACCCTCAAGGTCGGCGACGCGTCATACACCATCTTCCGGCTCGACGCGCTCCGCGAGCTGTCGGGAGGCAACCTCGACCGGCTGCCCTTCTCGCTGAAGATCCTCCTCGAGAACCTCCTGCGCGGCGAGGATGCGGCCTTCGTGAAGAAGGCCGACATCGAGACGCTGGCACGCTGGGACGTGAAGCAACCCGTCGACAAGGAGATCGCGTTCCGCACGGCTCGCGTCCTTCTGCAGGACTTTACCGGCGTGCCCTGCGTCGTCGACCTCGCGGCCATGCGCGACGCGCTCGCCGCCCTCGGCGGCCGTGCCGACCAGATCAACCCGCTGCAGCCCGTCGATCTCGTCATCGACCACTCGGTGCAGGTCGACGAGTACGGCACCGAGGCCGCATTCCTGCTGAACGTGGGGCTCGAGTACGAGCGCAACCTGGAACGCTACCAGTTCCTGCGCTGGGGCCAGACAGCGTTCGACAACTTCCGCGTCGTTCCGCCGGGCACGGGCATCTGCCACCAGGTGAACCTCGAGTACCTCGGCCGCGTGGTGTTCACGCGTGACGTGGACGGCGAACGCCAGGCCTATTGCGACTCCCTCGTGGGCACGGACTCGCACACGACGATGATCAACGGCCTCGGCGTGTTGGGCTGGGGCGTCGGCGGCATCGAGGCCGAGGCCGCGATGCTCGGCCAGCCTGTGTCGATGCTGATTCCCGACGTGGTCGGCTTCAAGTTCACCGGAAAGCTTCCGCCAGGGGCGACCGCCACCGACCTGGTGCTGACCTGCACCGAGATGCTGCGCAAGAAGAAGGTCGTCGGGAAGTTCGTCGAGTACTACGGCGACGGCCTGTCGAGCCTCGCGCTCGCCGACCGCGCGACCATCGCGAACATGGCGCCCGAGTACGGGGCGACCATGGGCTTCTTTCCGGTCGACGCCGAGACGCTCAAGTACCTGCGGCTCTCGGGGCGGAGCGAAGAGCACGTCGCACTCGTGGAGGCGTATTGCCGCACGCAGGGGCTCTTTCGCGAGGACGGCATGGTCGAGCCGGTGTTCACGGACACGCTTGGCCTCGACCTCTCGACGGTGGTGCCATCGCTCGCCGGTCCGAAGCGCCCACAGGATCGCATTGCCCTCACGGACGTGAAGGCCAACTACGGCGCCTCCCTCAAGGCGCATCGCGAGCAGATGGCCGGAGCGAAGAAGCCCGACGCCGCCGTTGCGGTGATGGAAACTGAAGGGCCAGTGCACGAGCATCCCGGCGTGCCGTGTGAATGGCGCGGACAGAAGTTCGACCTGAAGGATGGTCACGTTGTGATCGCGGCGATCACCAGCTGCACGAACACCTCCAACCCGAGCGTGATGCTCGCGGCGGGGCTGCTCGCACAGAAGGCGGTCGCGCACGGACTTCAGTCACGCCCCTGGGTGAAGACGTCGCTCGCCCCGGGCTCGAAGGTCGTCCGCGAGTATTTCAACAAGGCCGGCGTCCAGCCTGCCCTCGATGCGCTTGGCTTCCAGATCGTCGGCTACGGATGCACCACGTGCATCGGGAATTCCGGTCCATTGCCCGAGCCCATCAGCAAGGCGATCGACGATGGCAAGCTCACCGTCGCCGCGGTGCTTTCCGGCAACCGCAACTTTGAAGGGCGCGTGAACCCGCAAACGCGCTTCAACTACCTGGGCTCACCGCCGCTGGTGGTGGCGTATGCCCTCGCCGGTCGCATGGACATCGACTTCGAGCGCGAGCCGATCGGTGTGGGCACGAGTGGTCCGGTCTTCCTGCGCGAGATCTGGCCGACGCCGCAGGAGGTGGAGGACGTGGTGCTCACTTCCGTCAAGCGCGAGCAGTTCCAGCGCGAATACGCCGACGTCTTCGCTGGTGACGCCGAGTGGCAGGCGATCGCGATCCCGACGGGAGATCGCTACACATGGGATGGTGCATCGACGTACGTGAAGAACCCGCCGTACTTCGAGGGCATGACGATGACCCCGCCGGGCATCCAGCCGATCGCCGGGGCGCGCGTGCTGGGCATGTTCGGGGACTCGATCACCACGGACCACATTTCTCCCGCGGGCTCGATCGCGGAGAAGTCCCCCGCGGGCGAGTGGCTGCTGTCGTTAGGCGTGCCGAAGAAGGACTTCAACTCGTACGGCGCGCGCCGTGGCAATCACGAAGTGATGATGCGCGGCACCTTCGCCAACATCCGCCTCAGGAACGAATTGACGGCGGGCATGGAAGGCTGGTGGACGCGCACCACGGCCGATGCCCAGCCCACGTCGTTCCATGCCGCGAGCGAGGGCTACAAGGCGGCCGGCACGGCACTGATCATCATCGCCGGCAAGGAGTACGGCACAGGGTCGTCCCGCGACTGGGCGGCCAAGGGCACAATGCTCCTCGGCGTGCGCGCGGTGATCGCCGAGTCGTTCGAGCGCATTCACCGGTCGAACCTGGTTGGCATGGGGGTGCTGCCCCTGGAGTTCGCCGATGGCGCCACGCGGCAGTCGCTGGGCCTCACGGGTTTCGAGACCTACACCATCGAAGGCCTCGCCGAGGGCATGACGCCGCGCGCGACACTGACCGTGAGCGCGAAGGACGCGTCGGGAGAAAAGCGCTTCGCCGTGCAGTCGCGGATCGACACGCCGGAGGAGCTGCGGTATTACGCCCATGGCGGGATTCTGCACTACGTGCTTCGACAACTCGCGCGTTAGCGCTCGAGTTGTCGAGCGGGTGGACCAGCGTACTAGTGGACGAGTGGTGGACGCTCAGGGCGACAAGCGAAGCGGGCACGCGACGGGGGGAATCGTCGCGTGCCCACTTTCGTTTCTACCAGTCCACTGTCCACTACCAGTCCACGAGTCCACTCGTCCACTAGTCTCCCTTACGCACAGCTCACGAGATATCCGGAGAAGTGATCGATCGGAAACGTGACCCACCCACCGATCGAGAATGCCTTGATCAACTCGTTGATCAGCGCCGTGCCGCTCTTCGGATTGAGCTGCGAGGCATCCTTGAAGTATGCGCCCTTCAATCCGAAGTTGAGTCCGAGCAGCGCGTTCGTGTGCGAGAGGTCCTGCTGGAACGACGCCGGCTTCTTGAACTTGAGGCCATGCGGCGCGAACTCGTAGGCGACCTGCGTGCCCTTCACGGCCGACACCGTGATCGTGACGTTCGAGTCCAGCGCATTCGGGGGCACCACAAACCTGAAGCCCGTTCGTGGGATCTCGATGACCCCTCCGGCCTTTCCGATGACGGCGCTGGCGACCAGGTTCGCCGGAGCGGCCGACTTGCGCTCGAGGACCTTGACCTGGAGCAACTTGCCGACGAGGCCCGTCACATCCGAGATGAGGCCGGCATTGGCCTCCGGGATCGGCTGCACGGGAGCCGTTGCTTCCTGGCCGCATGCGGCGCCCACCAGGATCGTTCCGAATACGGCGGCGCGGCGCAGGCCCTTCCTGAGGGAATCAACCATGAGCGTGGAAATCCGTTGAGGTGACAGTGAGGTAGAGAGGCTCAGGCCCACACGTTGTAGCCGGAGCAGTGCACGTTCTTGTGAGTCGCGTCCTTCGAGACGGGCGGCGCATCTGTTGCCTGGCACACGACCGGCGCACCGTCAGCCGTGGTCACCGTAGCTCCGTTCCCGGCCTCAGGGGCCGATGTGCGGGTCGGGTCGACAACAGAAGCAGGGACGTGCTCGACGGTCATTTCGAGGCGCCGAGCATCGGCGGAAGCTTGCGAGTCCAGCGTTTCATCGAGGTCTCCGTGAGGCGAGTGGACGACTGTCCTTCCCTTGGCCTTTCCTAAGGCAACACGTGTTCCACGTCACACTCGCGTCGTGTCGTGGCATCCAAAGCGGCAATAGCGCCTCGTGCTGCATGGAGCCGGGTGCCGGTTGCGGACGAATAGTCCGGCCGGAACGGCGGTAACGCGGAAACGGGGGGAGCCTATGTGCGCGCGTCGAGAGGGCTGGGGCGTCGTGCTCGCCGCATTCCGCAAGGACCAAGGCTTATCGCCACGGCTCAGTCAGGCGACGGCTCCAAGACGACTCTGGGTCCCGGTTCTCGGCTCGCTCCGCTCGCCGGACCGGGATGACGAAATGGTGGTTACGGAGCCGCCGCGCCGGGATGACGAAATGGTGGTTGCTGAGCGGCCGCGCCGGGATGACGAAATGGTGGTCGCTGCGCTCGCCGGACCGGGATGACGCAATGGTGGTTGCTGAGCCGCCGCGCCGCGATGACGAAATGGGGGTCGCTACGCTCGCCGGACCGGGATGACGAAATGGGGGTCGCCGCGCTCGCCGGACCGGGATGACGAAATGGTGGTTGCTGAGCCGCCGCGCCGGGATGACGAAATGATGGTCGCTGCGCCGTCGGACCGGACTAACGAGGGTCGCGCCCGCGTCAGGACGGAAGGACGGGCATCACGCTGCTCACGCGCAGCGCCGATCCCAGTCGGCGGACCAGCGGCACGTAGCCAAGCTCCGTAGCCGTGCGGTGCGCGGCAGCGAGGTGTCCGCGAAGCTCAGGGTCGCGTGAGGCGCGAAAGAGCCCGGCGCATTCAGCGACCATCCAGGCGGCGTCGTACGGGTCCGTACGGAGCGCTGCCGCGGCCGCGCGGAAGTGCTCCGCCGCCACCGACACCGCGCCTTGTTGCAGCGCGTACCTCGCGAGAAACGCCTCGACGGACTCACGCCCCTTGAACCATCCCGGCGTCCGGGCGCAGTAGCCCACGAGCTCGCGGCGCACGTCCTCGACCTCGGTCATCGTGCCCAGTGCGATCGCGGCGAGTCCCATTCGCGCCAGTGCCGCGACGCGCACGTGCTCCATGCCAAGCTCGCCCGCCAGGTCCGTCGCGGTGCGCGCGATGTCATGCGCCTTGGCCGCGTCGCCCTGCTCGTGCGCGAGGTGCGCGAGGTTGTACAACGTCGCGAGGCGTCGCGGCTCGCTCTTCACCTTTCGGAAGCAGCGCATCGCGTCCTGGAACTGGGCGTCGGCGTGCTCGTAGCGTCCCGTGCGCGTGAGCAACACGCCGAGGTTCAGCGCCGCGAGCCCGGCGAGGTCCACGATGTGCCCCGCCTCCGCCATGGCGAGCGCCTCACGATACGCGGCCTCCGCCTCGCCGTTCGCTCCGACCCGTTGTCGCGCGATGCCGATGTTGACGAGGCAGCGCGCCAGGCCGAAGCGATGGTCGATCGCGGTGTACAGCTCGGACGCCTCCTCGAAGTGGCGGAGCGCGCTCGCTGGATCCGTGTCGAGCAGGGCCGTGCCAAGTCGGACGATCGTGTCGGCCCGCAGCTCAACGTCGTCGAGCGGCATCGCGGCATCGCGGGCGGCGCGCGCCAGGCGCTGGGCGTCGGTCCACGAACCCTGTCGCGCATGGATGTCGGAGATGCCCGTCAGCAGCAGGACCTCCTCGCGCACCGCGCCCGACGCGCGCGCTTCCAGCAACAATGACGCGAATCCCTGCACCGTGATCGCCGGCGATTCGCCACGCTGTGCCCGGACCTCGAGCCGCGTGCGCCCCGCCGCCACGCGAAGCGCGGCGACCTTGAGCACGCTCGGCTCGCGCATCAAGTCGCCGCAGAGTTCCTCCGCGTCGGCGTATCGTCCGGCGAGTTGCGCGATGCCGAGCAGGCGCTGCG
>JACMLI010000187.1 GCA_014379705.1 Gemmatimonadaceae bacterium | reverse complement strand
TATGCTCGCGTGCTCGCCGCCGCCGAGGCGAACGACGCCGACCAGGACCTCCGCCGATTCCTTGCGGAGAAAGTCTACGCGCACACGGCGGCCTACGACGCCGCCATCGCGTCCTGGTTCGCGTCACAACGTGGCGAGCGCTTCCCGGCGCAGATCACGGTCCCGCTGTCCCTCGGCCAATCGCTGCGTTATGGCGAGAACCCCGGGCAGGCCGCGGCGTTTTACGTCGAGCGGCCAGGAGAAGGCTTGAGCGCCCTCACGCAGCGCGGTGGGAAGGAACTTTCGTTCAACAACCTGCTCGACCTGGAAGGCGCGCTGCTCGCGACGGATCCGTTCAGCGAACAGGCCGCGTGCGCGATCATCAAGCACACGACGCCGTGCGGCATCGGCGTCGGCGCCAGTGCGATCGAGGCCTATCGCAAGGCGCTTGCGTGCGACCCCGTGTCGGCGTTCGGCTCCGTGATCTCGTTCACCGTCGACGTGGACGGCGAGGCGGCGGAGGCCATTTCGTCGCTCTTCGTGGAGTGCATCGTGGCGCCACACTTCAGCGACGAAGCCGTCGAGATCCTCGGACGCAAGAAGAACCTCCGGGTCCTCGAGGGGCGCGCGCGTTGGTCGAAGGGCATGCTCGACCTCAAGCGCGTCCGCGGCGGCGTGCTCGTGCAGGAGCGTTCGCCATCGGTCCTGGGCGACGACCAGTGGAAGGTGGTCACGAAGCGCGGACCGACCGGTGAAGAGCGCGCCGACCTGCTGTTCGCATGGCGGGCGGTGAGCAGCGTGAAATCAAACGCGATCGTGCTGGCCAGGGGCGGCGCCACGATCGGCATCGGGGCCGGACAGATGTCGCGAGTCGACGCGGCCTTCCTCGCCGTGCACAAGGCCCGCGCCGTCGGCCACGACACGCAAGGCGCCGCGTTAGGCTCCGACGCCTTCTTCCCCTTCCGCGACTCGATCGACAACGCCGCTGACGCCGGCGTGCGGGCCATCGTGCAGCCGGGGGGCTCGGTGCGCGACGAGGAAGTCATCGCCGCCGCCGACGAGAAGGACATCGCGATGGTCTTCACCGGGCAGCGACTCTTCCGCCACTAGGATGGCGCGCTACCTCGCGTTCCTCCGCGCGATCAACGTCGGCGGCCACGTCGTCACGATGGACCGCCTGAAGACGCTGTTCGCGGACATGGGCTATGCGGGCGCCGAGACGTTCATCGCGAGCGGCAACGTGATCTTCGAGACGCGCGCAAAGGACATCGCCGCCGTCGAGACCAAGGTCGCCAGGGGGCTCGAGGCCGCCCTTGGCTACGCGGTCGGCACCTTCATCCGGAGCGACGCCGAGGTCGCGGCGGTCAGTCTCGCCACGCCCTTCCCCGCGAAGGCCATGCAGGAAGCCGTCTCGTTCAACGTGGGGTTCATGAACGCGCCGCTTGGCAAGGACGCGCTCGCGATCATGCGATCGTACAACACCGACATGGACCTGTTCGAGTCCGTGGGACGGGAGTTCTTCTGGATGAGCCGCACGCGCCAGAGCGAGTCACCGTTCTTCAAGCTGCGCTTCGAAAAGGCCTTCAAGTCCGACGTCACCTTCCGCAGCATGACGACCGTCCGGAAGCTCGCCGCGAAGTATCCGCCGGGGGCGTGACAGAGGCGTTACCCATTCGGTAGGGGCGAAAGGCCGTTGGTCCCAAGGGACTGGCGGCACGTTCGATCGCACGGAAATTTCCGCGTTCGACAACCCATGGGAGCGGACGATGACCGGAGTCAGGGTGCTCGTGGGGACGCGCAAGGGCGCGTTCATCCTCACGGCCGACGGCAAGCGCGATAACTGGCAGGTGAGCGGGCCTCACTTCGCCGGCTGGGAGATGTACCACCTGAAGGGATCGCCCGTGGACCCCAGCCGCGTCTACGCCTCGCAGTCGAGTGGATGGTTCGGCCAGCTCATCCAGCGGTCGAACGACGGCGGCGCCACGTGGGAGCCGATGGGCAACGAGTTCACCTACGCGGGCACGCCCGGCACGCACCAGTGGTACGACGGCACGCAGCATCCCTGGAAGTTCGCCCGCGTCTGGCACCTCGAGCCATCGCTCACCGATCCCGACACTGTCCACGCCGGCGTTGAGGACGCGGCGATCTTTCGTACCACTGACGGGGGCACGAACTGGCAGGAGCTGCCGGGCCTGCGTGAGCACGAGTCCGGCCCGCGATGGCAGCCCGGCGCCGGGGGCATGTGCCTCCATACCATCGTGCCACACCCGACGAATCCCGACCGCATGTTCATCGCGATCTCGGCGGCGGGAGCATTCCGCACCGACGATGCGGGTGTGACGTGGCAGCCGATCAACAAGGGATTGAAGTCCGATGGGATCCCCTCGCCAACGGCCGACGTGGGTCACTGCGTACACCGCATCGCCATGCATCCCTCGCGTCCCGACACGCTCTTCATGCAGAAGCATTGGGACGTGATGCGCAGCGACGACGCTGGTGATTCGTGGACCGAGGTGAGTGGCAACCTGCCCACCGACTTCGGCTTCCCGATCGACGTGCACGCGCACGAGCCCGAGACCGTCTACGTTGTGCCGATCAAGAGCGACTCCGAGCACTTCCCCCTCGACGGCAGCCTGCGCGTCTATCGCAGCCGCACGGGAGGCAATGAATGGGAGGCGCTCACCAAGGGGCTGCCGCAGAAGGACTGCTACGTGAACGTGCTGCGCGAGGCGATGTCGGTCGATTCGCTCGATCCGTGCGGCATTTACTTCGGCACCACCGGCGGGCAGGTGTACGGCTCGGCCGATGGCGGCGACAACTGGACGCCGATCGTGAGTCACCTGCCCGCGGTGCTCTCGGTCGAGGTCCAGGCGTTGCCATGATTCGGGTCGTCCTCCCAGCGCACCTGCAAACGCTGGCTCGCGTTCGGGGTGAGGTGGAACTCGAGGTGTCTGGGTCGGTAACGCAGTGTTCGGTGCTCGATGCCCTCGAGGCAAGGTATCCGATGCTGCGCGGGACGATTCGGGAGCACGATACGCGACAGCGTCGTGCGTTCGTGCGCTTCTTTGCCTGTGAAGAGGACCTCTCGCACGAGTCCCAGGACGCCCTGCTGCCCGAGCCGGTCGCGCTCGGGCGGGAGCCATACCTGATCGTCGGGGCGATGGCGGGGGGGTAAGGCGACGTGATTCGGGATTCGGGAGCAGAGTCGAGGAGGGAGGCCATGATGCACACGCGTGAAGTTTGCTGTTTTTCGTTAGTCGTCGTGAGCATGGTCGCGGCATGCGCGTCCGACGGTCCGAGCGGCCCGATCGCCGGCCTTCCCTTTGCCGCGGCGTTGCCCTCGTGCGGCCCCGCCGATGGCCCTGCGGTGGAGATCCTCCTCGTCTCGACCGCGTCGGCGGGCACCACCGAGCCGCCGGCGCCGTTCGTGCGCATCATGATCACCCACGCCCTCTCCGAGATCGCGGGCAGGACCTTCCGCCTCGGCGATGTGAATGGGGTGGCCTCGTACATCGCGGCACCGGGAGAGATCGAGGTGTCGTCCGGGGGTGAAGTCCGCATCACCACGGCAGACACGGCGCGTGGCGTGGCCGGCACGGTGGACATCACCTTCCCGACCCGTGGCAAGGTCGCCGGGCGCTTCAGCGCCAGCTGGACCCCGCGCACCATGCTCTGTGGTTAGGCAGCCGGCGCCGCCGGCCCTTCCACCACGTTGCGGATGGCCACCAGCAACTGGTCGCGGGTGTCGTCAGGCTTCGCCCATCGGCGAGCGCACGGCGAGTCGGGCCGCCTTGTCGACGTGGTAGTTCCGCTCCGGGATGCTCGTCGTGCGCGACGCCGCGGCACGATAGTGCGCGATGGCCGCGGCGTGGTCGCCTTCCATCTCGCGCAGGTGGACTCGCACGGCATCGAGCCGGTAGTGTCCCT
>JACMLI010000186.1 GCA_014379705.1 Gemmatimonadaceae bacterium | reverse complement strand
CTGGTCGCCGAGGCGCGGGGTCGATACCAGGCGGCGCTGGAGGCGCAGCGCGCTGGCGACTGGGCGAAGTACGGCGAGGAGATCCGGCAGCTGGGCGCCCTGCTGGAGCGCCTGGCCGGGAGGGGTCGTTAGCGCGGTCCTTCGCCCTACCCCTTGGCCTTCCACGCGGCCAGCACGCGCGCGTCGCGTTCGAGGTCGATCTTGAGCCCCTCGGTCTCCGAGGCCGGGGCGCTCTTGAACCAGGCCAGCGTGTCGGCGGCGGTTTCGCGGATCGGCGTGAACGTCAGTCCCTTTGCCACCGCGCGTGCGGCGCTCACCCGCATCAAGCCGGTCGCGGCGGGGGGCATGACCATCGGGAAGCGCACCTTCTGCTCGGCCAGGAATGGCTGGTCCACGAACGTGAAGGTCGCCGAGGACTTCACACCGGCGCGAATCTGTTCGAGGTAGGTCGCCATGGTCGTGGTCCCGGCAGCAGGGCCAGCGACATTGTACGTCCCGGAGTGCCCCTGCTCACAGCAGAGCAGGGCGAATTTCGCAAGATCCCGCACGTCGATATGCTGGACGGGATTGTCCTTTGGTCCTGCCGCGAGCACCTCGCCCCCCTTATCGATCCGCACCGGCCAGTACGTGAAGCGGTGCGTCGGGTCGCCAGGCCCCGCGACGATGTGCAGGCGCAGGATCGTGCTGCGGTCGCCGAAGCCCTCTCGCACGGCCTGCTCGCACAGTACCTTGAGCTCGCCGTAGTACTTGTTGACTTCCTCACTGGCAGGTTCGGGCGCCTTGAGCAGCGGCGAGTCCTCGTCGTATCGCTCGTGGCCGGCCGCATAGACCGAACCGGTGGACACGAACACGTACCGCGTGACGTTAGGCGCCAGCAGCTGCACCGAGTCCCGGACGTGGCGTGGTACGTAGCCACTGTTGTCGATCACCACGTCCCACGGGCGATTGCGCAGGGCGTCGAGCTTCCCGTCGCGATCCCCGGTGAGGGTCTCGACATTGGGGAAGAGGTCGGCGTTGCTGCGGCCGCGGTTGAACAAGGTGACCTTGTGGCCCCCCGCGAGTGCGCGACGCACCATGTGCGGCCCGATGAAGCCCGTCCCCCCGAGAATGAGGACCCGGAGTGGGGCACGTCCGGCGGGCATGCCGAGCTGTGGCGCGCCGAGGTAGCCGGCGGCGAGGAGACCGGCACTCTGGCCGAGGAAACGTCGTCGAGTCGTCATGGGTGCCAAGTAAACATTGGGGCATTCACCTGTACAGCCATCGGGGCGGGCGCGAGAAGCCGCAGGTCCTCGACGCACGTCGATGTCGGCTGCCTTCCGGGCATCCGGGGCGCGCCACGGGGTGGTCCTAACGCCGAAAGCAGATCCGGCCGTCCGGCAATGAGGAGTGCATCGTCGTAATACGACACCGTCGAGATGCGCACGGGCGGGACTGCGGGCGCGACCTTGACCGTCGACGGAGCCTGCAGGAACACCGGGCGCAGGAGTGCGAGGATCATTGGTCGAGTTGGTTCGCGAGGTCATTGAAATCCCTGGCCGACACATCCACCGGAATGTCCGCGACGAGGTCGGGACTTCCGTCGGGCCCGAACTCGAGCGGTCGCAAGACGAACGCGGTGCGCAAGCCTGCCTCCCGGGCTGCCTGCAGGTCACGCAGGTGCGCCGCCACCATCATGACCTCGGCCGGCGGCAGGTCGAGGAAATCCGCCGCGGACTGATAGACCTCACGATCGGGCTTGTAGTGGTGAACGAGTTCGGCGCCGAGGACGCAATCCCACGGCAACCCGGCGTTCTTCGCCATGTTCGTGATGAGGGAGATATTCCCGTTCGACAGGGGGGCGACGATGAACCGTTGCTTGAGTCTCGTGAGTCCCTCGACGGCGTCCGGCCACGGCCGGAGGCGGTGCCAGGCGCGATTGAGGTGCTCGACCTCGGGCTCGGTGAGCGGCGTGATGCCGAAGTCGGTAAGGATCCGGTCGAGGGTCATGCGATGGAGGTCGTCGAGCCTCGTCCACGGCAGGTCACCGGATCGCACGCGCTGCATGCTCGGCGCATAACCGGCCCGCCACGCGTCGGCAAAGTGCGCCGCGTCGACGACCAGTCCCTTCGCCAGCGCGAGGTCGTGGACCTCCTGCATGACGGACGATCGCCAGTCCACGACAGTCCCGAACACATCGAACACGAGCGCCTTGATCATCCGGTCGAGAATTGGGGTCAGACTCGACTTTTGCAAGGAGAGCCGGAGAACCGCGGCTCGCTCCGGCGAAGTCCGCAAGTTCATGCAAGTCATGCGGTGGCATCGGGGCATAGGTTGCCGCCAATGGTGAATCGTCAAGGCGAATGGTGAATCGTGAATGGTGATGGAATCGGCGATGCATGACACAAACGCTCGCCTGGACGCGTGCACCCGTTATGCATGCCTCGTGTTGTCGCTGATGTTGGCGCTGCCACTGCAAGCCCAGTCGGGGCGTGGGAGTCCGCCGGATTTCAGGCTCCAGGAGGTCGTGCCCGGCGTGTTTGCCACGCTCGAGCCACGCGAGTGGGCCCTCTCGCCGATGGTCCACGGCAACTCCGTGTTTGTCGTGAACGAACGGGACGTCCTTGCGGTGGACGCGAATCGCACGCCGGCAGCCGCGCGGCGCACGCTCGACCTCCTCCGCGGCGTCACGTCGAACCCCATCCGGTGGTTGCTCGTCACCCACTGGCACGGTGACCACTGGCTCGGCGTGCAGGCGTTCCGGGAGGCCTTTCCCGCGCTGCAGGTGATCGCCACGGACACCGCGCGTCAGGCCATGTTTCCCATGCTGATCGAGCCATTCCGGATCCGGCAACCCGCGTGGTATTCGACGACGGCCGATCGCTACGACTCGCTGTTCAATGCCGGCGTCGACGTCGCCGGTCGCCCCTTGACCCCTGCGCGGCGAAAAACGTCAGACATGGTCCGCAACGCATTTCGCCACTACTACGCGGCCGAGGCACAGGGCATGCGACTCGCGGCGCCGGACCTCACGTTCAGGGATTCGATCCGACTGCATTCAGGGAAGCGCATCATTGACCTGCTGTTTGTCGGGAACGGCGATACGCCTGGCGATGCCGTGGCCTGGCTGCCCGCCGAGCGTGTGTTGGCCGCGGGGGACATGCTCGTCCACCCGGTTCCCTACGCGGGCAGCCAGGTCCCATCCCAATGGGCGAAGTCGCTCCGGTCCCTGCGAGCGCTCGATCCGCTCCACATCGTCCCGGGACATGGTGAAGTCCAGCGAGGCACCGCCTATCTCGACCTGGTGATCGCCACCATCGAAGCGACGGTCGCGCAGGTTCGCCGACTGCAGGCCGAGGGCGCGTCGCTCGAGGAGGTCACGAAGACCGTCACCATGGAGGCCTTTCGAGGCCGGATGGTGCCCGCGAACGACGCAGCGGTTGCGGATCGTTGGGACGACTTCCTCGGCGCATTGATCCCCAACGCGTACGCCGAAGCCGCCTCGCGAACGGGCTCCTGAAGGGCGCCTGCGGCGTGCCGTTGAGCCGTGGCAGCGGTTGGTTGGCTAACGCCGGATAGCCTCGCGCGCGGCCTCTACCGCGCGCCGAGAAGGCGGCGTCAGAGCGACGGTTGTGATATCCCACCCCCGACCGACGTCGCGGCGCCATTTGGCGCCCCGCCGTTCGAGCCAGAGCCATTCAAGGCAGGCCCATGAGAGCCAGCTCCGTTCGTCGCCGAGCCGTTCGTGGCTGCGCCGTTCCTGGACAGGACACTGATCCGCCTGCCGTTCCCGCTCACGTGGCGCATTCCGACGACCTCTTCGAGCGCCGTCTTCTCGGCGTACTCGAGGCGCTCCGGTGCGAACTCCGGGACAAGACCACGAAGG
>JACMLI010000185.1 GCA_014379705.1 Gemmatimonadaceae bacterium | reverse complement strand
CGCGATGTCCGCCGGGTCGCTTGGCTCATAGATCGCCGCGGGCGCCTCGACCGCCACGCGCAGGCGACGCCGTGGCACATGCAGCATCCGTTCGATCTCGCCGGCCGCGTATTCGCTCACCGTCAGGATCAATCGCGCCTGATGGATCGCCAGGCGGACCTTGAGCTTCCAGAACAACCGGGCTCGCTGCGACGGCAGCGTGAGTTCAGGAAAACGCTCGGCGATCGCGTCGTGGATCGTGACCACGGCCCGCTGCCCGGGAGGGAGCGGGAAGTACGTGTAGACGCTCGGCGAGAAGAAGACGTCGGGCCTCGCGGCCCGCACGGCACGCGTCAGCGCAAACATGTCACCCAGCGAACGATGCCCGTCAGCGGCCGCGGCAACCGTGGGCGAAGCGGACAGTGACACTTCGAGGCGACGCATGTTAGGCGCCTCCAGCGGAAAGGCATCGAGCGACGCGCGGTCGCCGATACAGAGGAACTCGTCGCCAGGCGCATGCGCGACCAGCGCGCTCATCAGTTCCCGCGCGAAGCGGCCGTACCCCCGGGAGTTCGCCCAGCACGTGGCGTCCACGCCGATTCGCACGACGCGGTCAGGCGCCGACCGAGGCCCGAGCGCTCCGTGAGGACAGGGAGTCGCCGACCTGCTCGTCGAGCGACTTCATGTCGAGCTTCTGCTCCTCGTGATACTCGTAATCGGTGTTCACCGACCACACATCGTGCGACGCCCCGCGCATGTTGGCGATCGCCATCATCGCCGTGAGCATGGAGTGGTCCTGGTTGTTGTACTTGTGCATCCCGTTGCGACCGACCGTGTGGAAATTGGTCAGCGCATCGATGTACGTGCGGGCCGTCTCGAGATGGCCGGCGTATACGGAGTCATAGACGGGGTAGGCCTTCTGCATGCGCACCACCGTGCCGTCGACCACCTTCGTCGGGTCGGCAAGGCCGAGTGCAGCGATCTCCTTCTTCGCAAGTTCGATGAGGTCGGCGTTCGGACTGTTCCAGAGGCCGTCCCCCTCGAAGCAGAAGTACTCCAGGCCGAGACAGGTCTTCCCCTTGTCGGGGATCATGTCCTGCGACCAGTTGTTGAAGTTCTGGATGCGCCCGACCCTCACGCCCGGCGTGTGGATGTAGATCCAGTTGTCCGGGAAGAGCTTGTCGTCGTCAATGATGAGGGCGACGGTCAGGAAGTCGCGATAACTGAGGCCATCTGCGGCAGCGCGAATCGGGGCCGGCGGCTGCGGATCGAGCGCGCGCACGAGGTTCCGGATGGGCATCGTGGAGATCACGTGATCCGCCTCGATGCGCCGCACGCCGTCGGGCGTGTTGGCTCGCACTGCGACCACGCGGCCGTCCTGCGTCTCGAGGGCGTCGACCTCGTGCTTCATCAACACTTCACCGCCCATCGCACGGACGCGGTCGGTCGCCATCTCCCACATCTGGCCGGGACCGAGGCGGGGATACTGGAACTCGTTGATCAGCGTCTTGATGCTGTCGCTGCGCTTCTGCAACGACGCCGCATTGAGGATGGCCTTGGCGAGCGACAGCCCCTGGATGCGCTGCGCAGCCCACTCGGCGCGGATCTCGGTGCACGGCAGCCCCCACACCTTCTCCGTGTACGTCTTGAAGAAGATCGTGAAGAGACGCTTGCCGAAGCGGTTGGAGACCCACTGCTCGAGGTTCTCTTCAACCGGGTACGGGCGCATGTGCGACCACATGTAGCTAAGCACGCACGCCACGGAGTTGAAAAGCCCGAGGCCGCTCAGCGCATTCCAGGCCTTGAGCGGATAGTCGAAGTACTTGCCGCTGTAGTGAACGCGCGACAACCGCGGCACGCTGATGAACTGGTCGCCGAGGATCTCGTGCCACAGGTCTTCGACCGGCGTGATCTTGGTGAAGAAGCGGTGGCCGCCGATGTCGAAGCGATAGCCGTTGTACTGCGCTGTTCGGGAGATGCCCCCGACCACGGTGTCGGCCTCGAGCACCGTGACGCGCACACCATCTTTCGCCAGCAGGTATGCCGCCGTCAGGCCGGCCGGTCCTGCGCCGATGATGACGACGTGCTGACCAGCCTTCAGTTGCGCTACCCTGCGTGTCGCGATCGCCGTCATTCGTTTCCTTATCGGACTTTTCCCAAGGCACGTCCCGGCCCGGCGACGTATCCCACCAGTTCGCCAACCGCCTAGGCGACGACGAACAACATAAGCAACGGCAACGACATAACCGCTACAGGAAGGTACTGAGCTCTCATCAGGACGCGGCCGTGGATCGGCCGAGAAGGACCGGAAGCAGAGTGGCCCGCGCCGCTACGGGATCTCCATAGCAAGGGGCGCGCCGCGAACCGTCAGCTGATCGCCTCGGAACTTGCTTCGATCCAGCGCCGTGTCGAATATGCCGAACGCGCCGGCCGGTCGGCGTGACGCCCACCACGTTCGTCGGTTGCAGGGGCGGTGACGTCGACCTCGGTCACCCGGCGAGCTGTGGGACCGCCACAACGGGAGAAGGCGGACAGCCACTCCCCATCGTAGATGCGATCATCATCGCGGCAGGTCAGGATGTCTCCGGTGACGTACTTCAGGCCCTCGTCGGTCATCGCGGAGCGGTCGCTGCCTGCGCCCACCCATGCCAGGGAGCACTGGTGCTTCTGGACCAGCCGCTGGATGTGCTCTCGAGCGCTTCCTGTCGCTTCCTCCCGGACCACGACGACCTGGGCACCCAGCGTGCAGGCGACGTCGCTCAAGACTCCGATCGCCCGCTCGAGTTCGAATTCGTCGGCCCGAGAGAGCACGAGGATCGACAACCGCGGTCGCAGGCGCCGGACGTTGAGAAATGGGCTTCGTGCATCTTCGATCGGCGCAACACTCGTTGTCATAGGACCCTTCCATGACAAGAACCGCGCCACGCGTATCGGGAACTACCAGGACACCGCTCAGCTCGTCAGATAGTGGCGCGATTGTGCCCAATTCACCGGAAAAGAGTCCTCTAATGAGCACATTTTCGTTGGCCCAGAGCCACATCATGGGTCAATTTGACCGAACCAGTGCGGTTCACGCGTCGTTTAGCCGCCCAATCGGAGTTTTTGCGCGGACATTTTTTCCGTCGGCTGTTGTTGAGCAGCAACACCAGCATCGACGCTTTGTCGCCCGGCGACCACGACAATTGGTGCCCAACACCCGTTGGCGTCGTCATCATCCTGGTCGTCCAAACCTTTGGCGCACTTCACTCTTGTTCGCACCGGGGCGAGGTTCTTGCCCCCGGTCTTCCAGCCCCAACACCCTGCACAGTGCGAACGCAGATTCTTCGATGCCGGCGACCCACACGGACGTGACCACACCCCCCCTCGAGACCCGTGCGACGGCAGGCGCTTCGCCGCGCGCGTGGATCAAGCTCGTCCGGCCGCATCAGTGGGTGAAGAACTTCTTCGTTCTCGCCCCGCTCCTCTTTTCCGGGCGGGCGCTCAACCCGGACTCGCAGCGGTCGGCGGCCCTGGCCTTTGCGGTGTTCTGCCTCGTAGCCAGTGCTGTCTACGTCATCAACGATGTGGTCGATCGGGCACAGGACAGGGCGCACCCATCCAAGCGCAATCGGCCCATCGCTTCGGGGGCAATCGGCGTTTCCGCGGCGCTGGTGCTCGCTATGGTGCTCGTCGTGGCAGGCCTGGCGCTCGCGTGGTCGGTGAGCCCCGGCGTCCTCGGTGTCACGATCGCGTACCTCGCGCTCAACCTCGTCTACAGCGTCTGGATCAAGCACGTCGTGATCCTGGACGTGTTCGCCATCTCTGCCTTCTTCGTGCTGCGACTCGTCGCCGGCGCGGCAGCCGTCGATGTCCGGCCATCGGTGTGGCTGGTGCTGTGCGGCGGACTCCTTGCCCTGTATCTGGGCTTCGCCAAGCGCCGCCACGAGATCGTGCTTCTCGGCGACGGATCGTCCGATCACCGCGCGGTCTTGAGCCAGTACTCCACGCCGTTCCTCGATCAGCTCTCGGTCGTGCTCCTCGCGGTCACCATCGTGTCGTACATCATGTACACGCTCGAGTCCGACACTGCGCGGCAATTGGGTGGAGAGTCGCTTTCCTATAGCACGGTGTTCGTGCTCTACGGCGTGTTGCGGTACCTGTACCTCGTGCACACGCACAAGGACGGCAACCCCACGGAAACGCTGCTCACCGACAAGAGCCTGCTCGCGGCCGTCACCCTCTGGGTGGTCTATTGCGGGTTCGTGCTCTACCGACCCCAGGGCTAGCCGCGCGCGGTCAGACGATTCGCGGTACCGGGACGGGGAGGATGAACGCCCCGCCGGCCCGTCGAAGGCTGGCCTGCTCCGCCATGATCTCGTCGGCAAGGTTCCAGGCGAGCAGCAGCAGATGCGTCGGCGGATCGGCGGCCAGCCGCGACGGGCCGACGATCGGAATTTCGGCCCCAGGGATCCAGTGGCCCTGCTTGGCCTCGTTCCGGTCCACCACATAGGCCACGTCTGTTGGCCCGAGGTCGCAGAAGTTGAGGAGGACCGTTGCCTTGGCCGGAGCGCCGTAGGCCGCGACTCGACCACCGTCATTCCTGATCGCCGCGAGCAACGCCCGCAACTGGTCGCGCACGCCATGCGCTCCCTTGGCGAACCGCGCACTGGCGCTCGGTCCCACAAAAGGCGACTCGAGGGCTACACGCTCGGCCACGCGTTCGGGACGGTTCAGTCGATGCCCAGGCCGACCGATCCAGGCGCGCAACGACCCTCCATGCGTAGTCACTCGGTCGACATCGAGCAGGACCAGTCCTTCCTCCCTGCAGACCCGAGCGAGCGGAGAGGTCGCGTAGTACGTCAGGTGCTCGTGGTACGTCATGTCGAACGCCAGGGTCGCGACTGTGTCAGCCCACGACTGCACCTCGACGAGAAACACGCCGTGGTCGTCGAGCAGCTCAAACGCGGCCCGCATGAAGCCGCGGATGTCGTCGACGTGGGCAAAGACGTTCGTGGCGCAAACGAGGGATGCCTTGCCCTGTGACGCCAGCTCTCGCGCGACGCTGACGTCGAGGAAGGCACACGTGGTCGGGATGCCCGACGCGTTGGCCCGGGCGGCGAGGTTTTCAGCCGGCTCGATGCCGCTGACGCGAACGCCGCGCTCGCGAAACCGTGAGAGCAGCAGCCCGTCGTTGCTCCCGACGTCGATCACCAGGGAGTCCGACCCCAGCCCAAGCCGCGTCACGGCCTCGCCGGCAAGCGCATCAAAGTGCGCCACCATCGTGCTCGAGGTCGACGGCACGTAGAGGTAGTCCGCAAACATCATCGCCGGATCGACCACCTCGCGGAGTTGGACGAGGTCGCACGACGTGCACCGACACAGGGTCAGCGAATAGCGGGCGACGTCCACCGACTCACCCGCCTTCCTGAGCCGATTGGCGAGGGGTTGCTCGCCCAGCGACAGGAAGTCTTCCGGTGCGCCACCGCATCCACGGCACGACGCACGCCAGGAGAGCGTCATGCCTTGGCACCGATCGGGAGGTACTCGCAGTGCTTGCTCCAGGCGACGCGATCGAGGGCCCGGCGCGCGTCGAGCACGAGGGGGCGACGCATGAGGGAGCGGACCTTCCCGGGATCGAGCCGTATGAACTGCGGCCAGGCTGTCGCGAGCACGGCGGCATCGGCGCCGCGGAGCGCGACCTCGGCGTCGGTCGTTACGACGGCCGACTGGCCAAGAACGAGTGCCCCCTGCTCTGCCGCGACGGGATCGCAGGCTCGCACGCGGGCCCCGGCATCGTTCAACAGGCGAACGAGGTCGAGGGAGCGAGACTCGCGGAGATCGTCGGTCTCCGGCTTGAAGGCGAGTCCGAGGACGGCGACTTCGGCGCCATCGAGGTCGATGCGCGATTTCAGCAGCGCGAGTACACGCTCGGGCCGCTCGTCGTTCACTTTTCGCACGGCGTCGAGAATGGGCGTGCTCATCTCACGCTCGCGGGCCCACATCACGAGGGCCTCCGTGTCCTTGGGAAAGCAGCTTCCCCCGTATCCGAGCCCGGCGAGCAGGTACGAGACGATGCTCGCAGGCCCGTTCTGGCCCACGGGACCGCGAAAACGACGGTCCGCGTGCACGGCGCGCAGCACTTCATCGGCGTCGGCACCGTCCGTGCCTTCGCACAGGGCGGCGATCTCGTTCGAAAACGACACGAGCGTCGACAACAGCGCATTCGACGTGTACTTGGCCATTTCGGCGCCGGTGGGCGTCGTGAAGACCAGGGGGGCATCGAACGGCGCGTAGACCGCGGCGAGTCGCTCGCGCGTGCGATCGTCACGTACGCCAAGCACCACGCGGTCGGGGGTGCGCATGTCCTCGACCGCCACGCCCTCGCGCAGGAACTCGGGATTCATGCCCACGCCTAACGCGTCGGCCCCGAGGCCGGAGTGCTCTCGCAAAATCGGCTCGACAATGTCGGTCGTGGTGCCGGGGGGCACAGTGCTCTTCACGGCCACGGCGCGATAGCCCGCCGAACCGCGAAGCGCCATTCCGAGGTCCCGACTCGCCGCGCGG
Organism: Gemmatimonadaceae bacterium; assembly: GCA_014379705.1. Taxonomy (GTDB): domain Bacteria; phylum Gemmatimonadota; class Gemmatimonadetes; order Gemmatimonadales; family Gemmatimonadaceae; genus RBC101. The sequence continues at coordinate 16,526 of JACMLI010000185.1, read as the reverse complement.
AGCGCGGAGAGGTCGGCGCCATGCCCGGTCGCAGGGGTCCCGACGCAGATGAGGATTGCCTCCGCGTCGGCCGCAACGGCGCGCACGTCGCGCGTGACGCGCAAGCGGCCCGAGCCAACGACGTGTTGCAGCATCGCGTCGAGTCCGGGCTCGTGAAACGGTGGCACCCCTCGCGCCACACTGGCGGCGCGAGCCTCGTCGATCTCGACCAGGTGCACCTCGTGCCCCACGTTGGCGAGCACGCTGCCGCTGACCAGCCCGACCGGTCCCCCGCCGATGACCACGATCTTCATCGGGCGAGCACCTCGCGAGCCCACTTGAGGGTCCGCCCAAGGCCCTCGTGCAGCGGCGTGTGCGCCATGTACTCGAGGTCCGTCCGGGACTTCGTGAGGTCCGGGCACCGGCGCTGGGGATTGTCGGTGAGGTAGTGCGGGTCCTGCGAGCTCTCGAACGTCACCGGCGTCCCGGAGAGCTTCGCGACGATGTCGGCAACCTCGCGGATGCTGACTTCGTGTTCGTTCCCGATGTTGTACGCCTCGCCCGGCCGTCCCTTGAGCAAGGCACGGTAGAATCCGGCCGTCGCGTCGCTGATATAGCAGAACGAGCGCGTGGCCCGGCCATCGGAATGCAAGACCAGTGGTGTGTTGCGTGCCGCTGCGCTCATCAGGTCGGGAATGATGCGACCGTCGTCGAGTCGCTGCCCCGCACCAAAGACGTTGAACGGTCGCACGCTGCGAATCGGAAAGCCGAACTCCTGGTGGTAGACCACGGCAAGCGTCTCGCCAAAGCGCTTCGACTCGTCGTAGCAGGCGCGGGGGCCCGTACACGAGACAAACCCGCGATAGTCCTCCCGCGTGGGGATACTCGCGGGGTCGGGGTCGCCGTAGATCTCGCTGGTGCTGAAGAAGAGAAAGCCCTGCAGGTCCGACTGCGCACGGGCCAGCTCGAGCATGCGCCGCAGGCCCCAGACATTCACGTCGGCCGTCTGGAGTGGCTTGGCCCGATAGATGATCGGCGATGCGATGCCCGCCGCGTGGATCGCGTAGTGAAAGGGCGTCTCTATCTGAAAGTCCCGCGACACATCGGCATTGATCATCTCGACGTGTGCGTCCTCCGCGAGCGCTTGCAGCCGCGCCGGAACCCCCGTGACAAAGTTGTCAACGACGATCGCGCGCACCGGCCGCGAGAACCGCGTCCGGTTGAGGTGAATCAAGACGTCGACCATGGCGGCGCCGAGGAACCCGGCGCCTCCACTCACGAGCACCGTGCGCCCTTCGAGCGCATCGGCCACGTCACCCAGCGCGGCGGCGGCGCGGGCGGCGTCCTCCAGCAGGACGTCCTGACCGATCTGTCCCACCGCCGACGAATTGGTCGCGGCGGTCGTATTGTCTTGCAACGTCGACATGTGCTGGGGTCCCTGCCCTCGTATGTGAGTACCGTTGGGAGGCTGTTGGGCAAGAGCCCGGCCAGCCGTGTCGCTGAGTTCATGCTGCAACGAAATCGAGGCGCTCGCCCCGCAGAGCCCGCTGATACGATCTGAACTCGCTAATCGTCAGTTCCGACGAGCTGACGGGCGCCTACGCAAACTCAACCGCGGTAGAGGGCGTCCGTGGCGGGTCGGCAGCACGCCTCGGGCAATGTAGTGGCGCCCGCGCCACACAACATCGTTCATACGTCAGGCTCGGCGCGTTCGTGGTGGGAATTGCGGGGGACGTCAGGCGCGAGCTGGTGGCGACGGCTGGTCGCGAATTTGCGTTAGGAGTACACATTCAGGCGGCGAGTGAGAGGCATGAAGGCCGCCTTTCAGTCGTCTCCGAGCACGTTCGACCCGCACCGACGAGAAGCGCATGCCCTCCATCCCGCTGTCCCCGCCCGAACCGAGTGAGTTGCAGGGTCCTCCTGACATCTCGCTCGTAATGCCTTGCTATAACGAGGAGGCCATCGTCGGGCAGACCATCCGGCGGACGATCATGGCATTCCGCTCAGCCGGGCATCGGCTGGAGCTGGTGGCCGTGGACAATGGGTCACGCGATCGTACGGGCGAGATCATCCAGGAGTATGTCGACGCTGGCCATCGCGTCGTGCACGTGCGCGTCGAGCAGAACCAGGGCTATGGCTTCGGCATCCTGAGTGGCATCCCGCGCTGTACGGCGCCGTGGATCGGGTTCATCCCGGCCGATTCGCAGGTGGACGCGCACGAGACCGTGCACTTGTTCGAGGAAGCGCTGGCGTGCGAGGAGCCGGTGCTCGCCAAGGCGCGCCGGCGCTTCCGCATGGACGGGTTCACGCGGAAGGTTGTGTCGGTTTCGTTCAATGGGTTGTTCCGCGCCCTTTGGCCCCGCATCCACTCGTTCGACATCAACGGCCTGCCGAAGATCATGCCCCGCGAGGTGGTGCGTCGCATGAACCTGTCCTCCAGGGACTGGTTCCTCGATCCGGAGATCATGATCAAGTCGTACTACCTCGGCGTGCGTTGCATCGAGTACAGTGTCTTTGCCCGAATGCGCAGCCGGGGGTTGTCGCACGTCAATGCGGGTACCTGCGTCAACTTCTTCGCCGGCCTCATTCGCTATCGCTTCTCGTCTGAGCTCTCGGCGTGGCGGCGACATGAACCGGCGTCGCTCGGGGCGCCATCGGGTGCCGTGGGCGGACCGGCGACCGAGTGACGTGTGGCACGACGGGCCCGACCGCACGGCCGGGTTGCCGACGCGACACCCCCCGACCACGATGATCGCATGAAAGTCCTGATCCTGGCCGGCGGTCGCGGGACGCGGCTCGCCGAGGAGACCTCGTCGCGCCCAAAGCCGATGGTGGAAATCGGCGGACGTCCGATTCTCTGGCACCTGATGAACTTCTACGCCTCGTATGGCTTCAAGGAGTTCCTGGTCGCGTGCGGCTACAAGGGCGAGATGATCAAGGAGTATTTCAAGAACATCGCGGTGCATGAGAGCGATTTCTTCGTCGACCTGCGCGACGGCTCCCTCGACGTGATCCACGGCAGTCGGCTCGATTGGCGCGTGGGGCTCGTCGACACGGGCATGGATACGATGACCGGCGGCCGGTTGCGACGGTTGCGCGGACTCATCGGCGACGAGACGTGCATGGCCACCTATGGTGATGGCCTCTCGGACGTGAACCTCTCGGCGCTCCTGCAGTTCCACCGCACGCATGGCAAGCTCGCGACCGTGACTGCGGTGCGCCCGCCGGCGCGGTTCGGTGGCCTGCGCATCGTGGGGGAGCAGGTCGAGGAGTTCACGGAGAAACCCCAGGCAGAAGGTGGCTGGATCAATGGCGGCTACTTCGTCTTCGAACCTGGTGTCTTCGACTACCTGCAGGGGGACGACACGATCCTCGAACGCGAACCCCTCGAGCGGCTCGCGCGCGAAGGACAGCTGATGGCCTTCCGTCACCCCGGCTTCTTCCAGCCCATGGACACCGTGCGCGAACGCGACCTGTTGGACAACCTGTGGAGTGCAGGCACGGCGCCGTGGCATCGATGGAACCAGCCGGCGTCGTCCGCGGGACAGGCGGGGCACCCATGAGCCGCCTGCCGCATGTCGTCGTGCTCGGTGGTGGCCCCGCCGGATGCGGCGCCGCGTACCAGTTGCGCCGGACGGACAAGGCCACCGTCACGCTGCTCGAGCGGCAGGACGTCGTTGGGGGGAACGCGGGATCGTTCCAGTGGGGGGGCCAGTGGCTCGACTACGGGAGCCACCGCCTGCACCACACGGTGAATCCCGACATCCTCACCGACATCAAGCGCATGCTTGGGCCCGACTTCGGCGATTTCGACCGCCATGGTCGCATCCGGCTGCGCGGTGAATGGCTGCACTTCCCGATCAAGTCCCTCGACCTGCTCCGCCGCCTCGACAAGGGCTTTGCGCTCGGGATGGCGAGGGACATGGTGATGCGGAAGCTCTCGAAGCCCGCGGAGGGGCAGACGTTCGCGTCGGTGCTCCACGCGAATCTCGGGCCCACCATGTGCGACCACTTCTACTTCCCGTACGCACGCAAGCTGTGGGGCAAGGAGCCCGAACTGCTCTCGGGGATCCAGGCCCGCAAGCGCGTGACCGCGGGGAGCTTCGGCAAGTTGATCAAGCGACTGCTCAAGCCCGTGGGCGGGGGCAAATACTACTACATGCGCGAAGGCTACGGACAGATCAGCCGGGCCTATGCCGCCGAGGGCAAGGCGTTAGGCGCCGAGATCGCACTGGGCTGGGGCGCGTCGCGCATCGAGCGGTCGACGGAACCGGGCTACACGTGGACGGTGACCGCGGAACACGGCACCGAACGCCGCACGATCCACGCCGACTACATCTGGTCGACGATCCCGATCACGCTCGTGGCGAAGATCTCGCAGCCGGCACCCCCCGCCGCCGTGATGAACGCCGCGCAATCCATCGGGTATCGCGCGATGGTGCTGGTGTACGTCCAGCTTCCGGTGGACCAGTACACGACGACCGACGCGCACTACTTCCCCGAGGGGAACGTGCGCGTCACGCGCCTGTCGGAGCCCAAGAACTACTTCCGCTCCACGGAACCGAAGGGCACCACCGTGCTCTGCGCCGAGTACCCGTGCCAGGTGGGCGACGAGATCTGGTCGGCGACCGACCAGGAGTTGGCCGAGCGAGTGGCGAAGGACACGACCACCTCGGGGATTCCGCTGCCGGCCGCACCCATTGCCGTGCACGTGCGGCGCCTGGCCCAGGCCTATCCCACGTACCTGATGGGGTACGAGAAGCCGTTGGGTGTGCTCGACGACTGGGCGGCCTCGCAGCCCAACCTGCTCGTCTATGGTCGCCAGGGACTCTTCGCCCACGACAACACGCACCACGCGTTGTTCATGGCATATTCCGCCGTCGACTGCCTGACGCCGGGGGGCTTCGACCTCGCGAAGTGGGCGGGCTACCGTGAGGTCTTCAAGACGCATGTCGTCGAGGACTGAACGCGTGAAGCTCATCATCCAGATCCCCTGCCTCAACGAGGCCACGACACTGCCGGCAACGTTCGAGCAGCTGCCGCGGTCGATCCCGGGCATCGATGAGATCGAGATCCTGATCATCGACGACGGGAGCACGGATGGGACGTCGGAGGTCGCCCGGGCGCTCGGCGCGAAGCACGTGGTCACCTTCGAGCGCAATCGCGGACTCGCGGCGGCGTTCATGGCGGGGCTCGATGCCTCCACGCGGGCTGGCGCCGACATCATCGTCAACACCGACGCCGACAACCAGTACCAGGGGAGCGACATCGCGCGGCTCGTCGCGCCGATCCTCGCGCGGCAATCCGAGATCGTGGTCGGCGATCGCGGGGTGGGCAGCCTGGCCCATTTCTCGGCGATCAAACGCAAGCTGCAGGTGCTGGGCAGTCGCGTGGTCGGTCGCGCGGCAGGCCTCGACACGCCCGACGCGACCAGCGGGTTCCGCGCGATGACGCGCGAGGCCGCGCTGCGCACGCTCGTGCTGAGCAACTACTCGTACACGCTGGAGTCGCTCATTCAGGCCGGCGAGCGCCGCGCCGCTGTCTCGTTCGTGCCGATCGGGATCAACCCGCAGACGCGACCCTCGCGGCTGATGCGCAGCATTCCGCACTACATCAGGAAATCCGGCGTCACGATCCTGCGCGCGTACGCGATGTACCAGCCGCTGCGCTTCTTCGTCTCGGGCGGCCTGGTCCTCATCCTGCTCGGGCTGCTTCCGGCCGGCCGGTTCCTCTACTTCTACGCGATGGGGAACCGGGTCGGACACGTGCAGTCGCTCCTCCTCGCGACCATCCTCATCGTGGTGGGCTTCCAGGTGCTGCTCATCGGCGTGCTCGCGGACCTGATCAGCTTCAACCGGAAGATCGTCGAGGAAGTGCTCTATCGGCTCCGTCGCCTGGAGGCGCAGCTGGGCCAATCGCCGAAACCGCCGGACGCCTCGTGAGAAAGTCGGACGCGCCGCGTCGCCGGGCGCCGTGGAAGCACCCGGCGGTCCGTATCGGTGGCAGCGTCGCGATGCTCGCCCTGCTCTTCTGGGTGCTGCCATTCGCCGACATCCGCGCGGCGCTGGTGAGCCTTCCCGTCTGGGTCTTCGGCGTCGCGATCGCCACGTACCTCACCCTGCACCTCATCGGCATCGCCAAGTGGCGGGTGGTCGTGAACGCCGTGGGCGCGGGCCTTCCATTCGCTGGAGCGGCTCGCGCGTACTACTGGGGCCTGTTCGGCAACATGTTCCTGCCGTCCATCGTTGGCGGGGACGTGGTGCGCATGGGGATGGCGATGCGGACAGCGCGCTCGCGCACTGGCCTCGTGCTCGGCAGCGTCGTCGATCGCGTGCTCGACATCGTCGGGCTGGCGAGTGTGGCAGCGATCGGCGCGGTGCTCTCGCCGCGCGCCCTCGATCCGCAGAGCCGTCGCGTGTTGCTCGGCGTCATCGCGGTCTGTGTAGTCGGCGGACTGGTGGGCCTCGCGATCGCGTGGTTCCTCCCGTTTGGTCGCCTGCCGTTCAAGGTGCGGCGCAAGCTCGCCCCGTTGTGGCAGGCGTTCCGCGCGGCCCGCGGCAACATTCCCGCCCTGGTGCTCGCGTTCCTCATGTCGATGTCGCTACAGACGCTGCTGGTGGTGATGAACTGGCTCCTCGGCATCGGCATGGGCATCGACGTGCCGCTGTACGTGTGGCTCTTCGTCTGGCCGCTGGCGAAGATTTCAGGCCTGGCGCCGGTCACGCAGGGAGGCATCGGCGTTCGTGAGGCGGCGCAGGCGTTGCTCTTTGCCCCGTTTGGAGTACCGGCAGCGACCGCGGTGGCCGTTGGCCTCGTCTTCGAGGTCGTGATCCTCTCGGGAGGATTGATCGGCGGAGGGATCGCCTGGGTGATGGGACAGGACGAGCGCCGGCGCGCGATGCAAGGGAACGCGGCCCGCGCCTGATCGCCTCAGCGCGGCGCGGTGGTCGAGTCGCGACGCGCCATGCCGGACGAGTCGGCGTCGACGATCCATACGCTGCCCCTGGGGACGCGCGCTATCTCGCGCAGCCCGGCCGTGTCCACGCCACGCAGGCGGCGGAACGAGAGCACCCGCACGGCAGTGTCGTCGTTGTCATCGGCAACGAGCAGCACCGCACGGGCCCGCACCGAATCGTTGGTCCCGGCAAAGCGAGCGACGACGCCGCGGCGCCGCAGGTAGTAGTCCACGGGACCCTGGGCGAGCCAACGCGCAGCGACCACGTCATCGGGCCGTAGCATCCCCGCGACGCTCGTGGCCATGGAGTCGGCGCCCGTAAAGATGCCAGTCTCCGTGATGCGATCCGGCGACCTCCGCTCGATGGTCCACGCGGCCATGCCCACGGCAACCAGGGCGGCAGCCACCCCACCGACCAACGCGGCGCGCGCCGCCGCAACGCGTTCGATGGCCCACGCCAACCCGGCTCCCGCCGTGAGCGCGAACATCGGCAGCAGGTACAGCAGCACGCGCGGGAATGGCGGACGTCGCGTGAGCAGCACCAGCGCGACCGCCGCCACCAGCACGCACGCGACCAGCGGCCACCGATGCCGCGCGACGTGACGATGCCGTGCGACGCCGACGACCAATCCCAAACCGAGGATGACCTGCAGCGCGAGCGGCCAACCCGCGACGACGTTCCCGGCGTACTCCGACGCGAAGCCGCGGAGCGCGTCGATGAAGCGCGACCACGCCACCGGTCGCACATAGCCGTTGCTGACGATCGAGCGCCACCCGCTCACCACGATCGCCGGGGCGTAGGCCACGACGGCCAGCACGCCGGAGACGACGCACGCGATGACGAGTCGCCGGAGGCGCCCGGGGCGGCTCTTGTGCGACGTGCGGATCTCCAGAACGGCCCAGAGAAGCATGCCCAGGACCGGGTACAACATCGTGGGGTTCACGAACGCGCCGAAGGCCGCGAGTGCCGACCAGGCGAGCCATGTGCGCCACGCATTGCTGGACAGGGCGCGATCGAGCAGGAGCAGGCAGCCGAGCGCCGCCGACGCGATGAGCGTGTAGCCGCGCGCATTCGTGGAGAACAGGACGAGGGGAACCGACACCGCGACGATCGTCGCGGCGAAGAGTCCAGCCAGCGTTGAGTAGAACGCGCGTCCTGCGAGGAACGTCAGTGGAACTAGCAGTACGCCCGCAAGAAAGGCCGGCAAGCGCACGGCCCACGGCGACGTGCCGAACAGCGCCATGGACACGTGCACCATGAGGCTGTGGAGGATGTGGTTGTTCGGGATGGCCGTGTCGGTCACGATGTGTCGCACCGGGGTCATCGCGAAGAGGACGACGGTATCCGCCTCGTCCTGACGCATTGGCTGGCCCAGGAACGCGGCGCGCACGACGACCGCAGCCAGAACGACCACCCCGAGCCACCAGAAGGCAGCTCGGGGTGCGATTTCGTGCGGAGGCCCGGCATCGCGGCCGGGACTACTTGCCATAGATCGTGATCACCCCGTCGGCGGGAATGCTGGTCTGTATGATCCCCCCGGTGCCGATGGCTTGGTCAGCAAGGGACACGTTCCACTGGGCTCCGGGCGTCCCGAAGTTGATGCCGTACGTGCCGGCGGGCAATCCACGAATGGAGAAGGTTGCCGCGCGCTTCGCCCGCACCACGACGACATGCCTGCCGTTCACGTTGCGGAAGGCAAGGGGGAGGAGATCCGTGGAATTCCCCGACGTCGCCCCGATCCGCACTGCGCCGCGCCGCACATAGTTGAACAGCTGCCGGAAGAGCTTCGAGTGGTTCGTGATGTTGACCCGCGGGTTCGACGGGTCGGTCTGGTTGATCTGGTAGTACACGCCGTCAGCGTCGGGATTGTCGCGATTCCCGCAGAAGGCGTTGGAGTATTGCATCCACGACGACACGTTGCCGACGGTGATGTCCTCGTACAGGTCGTCGAACCCGCTGCCGATGTGCTCGAGCATCGACGACTTCACGCCGTCGCGCTGCGACCGCAGCCCGATGGCCGCGAGCGCCGGGTACGAAACGGAGACGTAGCGGTGATACACGAGTTCGGAGAGGAGTCCGCGCGCGCCCGGCACCAGCATCATGCCGTCATACCACGTCGACGCGTTGTACATGGACGTCGTGGAGGGACCGAAGAATTCCGGATTGAAGCCATTGGCGCGAAGCCGCGCCGAAGTCGCGACGAGCGCCCGACCCACGTCGGCCGCGCTGTAGCTCGTGTGTTCCGGTTCCAGCACCAGCTCGTACCCGTCGGGGACAAAGCCGTACTTCGCCTGGATGTGCTTGAACGTCACCGTCACGAGTTCGGCGTATTCCTCCGGCGTCTTCATCTGCAGGAACGGCTTCGTGACGTTGTTCTGGTCGAAGTCGACGTAGGTGAGGACGAGGAAGAGCTGCTCGCCGCGTGCGAGCATGCGCTGCCTGAGCGGGAGGATGGCGTTGTCGATATAGCCATCGAGGAACGACCAGTGGAACTTCGTGCTGTCGGTGACGAGCGGGTTGGCGTTGTCGTTCACCGGCGCGTACCACGACGCACGGAACGCGGTCTGGTCGATGCGTCCCGCGAGGAAGTCCGCAAAGAAGTCGCGCGTGTTCTCGGTGCCGCTGCGGAGCGGGATCGTCACGCGCTCGATGCCCAGCTCGTTGATCAGGCGATCGTGCAGCTGGTTCCGATACAACGGGAAAGCTGTCTGGTTGCACTCCTGCCAGCCGTTCTGCCCACCACCTTGCCACCCCGCCATGGTCTGGAACCGAACGGCGGGCTGCACGTCGATCACGTTGGACGCTGCGATCGACGACGTCACCGTGACCGTCGCTGTCTTCACCATACCGGCCGCCGACATGGTGACGCTGGCGACGCCCGGAGCAAGCCCGGTGACCAGGCCGTTCTGGGAGACGGACGCGATGACGGGGTTGTTCACGACCCAGAGGTACGCCTCCGCGGTCGAGACGCGGCCCTGCGCGTCGTACGCGACGCCCGTGAGCTGCACGGTCGAGCCGACCGCTACCGAGGTCGCTGGCGGCGTGATGTCGACGCGGGTGATGGTGCCGTTCGCCGCCGGCGTGACGGTCACGGTAGTGGTCCCGGTGCGTCCCGCCGACGTGACCGTGATGGTGGCCGTTCCCTGGCTCACGCCGGAAACGAGCCCGGTGGCCGACACGGTGGCGACCGATGGCGCACTGCTCTGGAAGCTGTACGTCGCGGTGGGCACCGGCACGCCGGCCGCATCGTAGGCGACGGCGGTGAGCTGGTCCTGCCGTCCGGCAGCGAGGGAAAGCTGCCCCGGGGACAACGCCACGCGCGCCACCGGGCCGGGACCGCTGCCCGGCGACGTCACGGTGATCACGGCCGTGGCCTGCTTTCCTTCACTTGCCACCGTGAGCGTGGCCTGCCCGACGGCCACGCCAGTCACAAGCCCGGTCGCGGACACCGCGGCAATCGCCGGGCTCGACGAGGCAAAGGTGAATACCTTGCCCGCGAGCACGACGTCGTTGGCGTCGAGCGCTGCCACGCTCAGTTGCAGGGTGCTCCCGGCGACGACGGTCCCGGTAAGGGGCGCGAGCATGATCCTCGCCACCGCACCCGAGGTGCCCGCGCGCACGGTGACGGGCACGGCACGCGACTGGCCCTCGGCCGCGACCGTGATGCTCGCCGACCCGGCCGCCGTGGCCGTCACGAACCCGGAAGCCGACACCGTGGCGACGCTGGTGTTGGAGGAGCTGTAGCTGAATGTTCGCCCAGGGAGCGTATCGCCCGCCGTCCCGAGGGCCGCGGCCGCGAGTTGGACGGACGCACCGATTGCCATCGTGAGGTCGTCCGGTGACACGACGATCGACGCGACCTGCGGACGCGTGACCGTGATCGAGGCGGTGCCGGCAACGCCGTCCACGCTCGCCGAGATCGTGGCGCTGCCAAGGGCAACCGCCGTCACGAGCCCCGAGCCACTGACGCTGGCGACGGCGAGGTCCGAGCTGCTCCATGCCGGTGCACGGCCAGAGAGCACGCCCCCACGCGACCCGATGACCGTTGCCGACAACGGCGCGGTAGCTCCAGCGACGAGCGAGGCGACCGACGGCGAGACATCCACCCGGGAGACGGACTCCGGGATCACGATGGTATTTGCCGGAGTGGAGTCTCCGCTGCATCCGGCTGAGGCCACAGCGAGCAGCGCAAGTGCGCGGCGCGCGACAATTGACAGGTTCATGGTTTTTCCTGGCCGAGCGATGGCGCGGCGAACGCCGCACCGCAGGCTGCGACGGCGACGGCTCGCCCCTCGCAAGACTGACCCGCAAGATGCCCGCCGACCTGACACCTGCGAAAGTGTCCCAGGTCACACGTCCACCCGGGCACGATCAACGCTCGTAAATGGTCATGACGCCGCCAGCGGGAAGGCTGGCCCGGACGCTCCCCCCAGGGTCGATCCGCTGGTCGGGACGGTCCACGTTCCATTGCGCTCCTGTGGTACCGAAATTGAGCCCATATGTGCCCGCTGGCAGGCCGGTCACCTCAAACGTGGCCGCCCGCGTCGCCCAGACCACGGCGATCGTCTTTCCGTTCACGTTCCGGAAAGCGAGCGGTAGCAGGTCGGTGGGGTTCCTCGACGTGGCGCCGACGCGCACCGCCCCGCGACGAACGTACGCGAACACCTGGCGATACCGCTTCGCCTCGTTGGTGATGTTGATGCGCGGACGGCCCGGCTCCGTCTGGTTCACCTGGTAGTAGACGCCGTCCTGCGCCGGGTTGTCGCGCCGCCCGCAATACGCGTTGGCGAACTGCATCCACGACGAGGCGTTCGCGACGACGAGGTCTTCGTAGAGCTCCGCGAAGCTTGCCCCGATATGCTCCAGCATCGCGGTCTTCACGCCGTCCCGAAGCCACCGCTGCCCGATGGCGGCCATCGCCGGATACGATGCGGCGACATATCGGTGATAGGCGAATTCGTCGATGAGGCCCAAGGCTCCGGGGACCTGCAGCATCTGGTCGTAGAGCACCGCGGCATTGTACACCGACGTGGTAGACGGGGCCAGGATCTTCGGGGTGAAGCCGTGGTCCCGGAGCCGCTTCACGAGTGCTACCATGGCGCGCGCGATGTCTGCGGCCGTGTAGGGCGTGTGCTCGGGTTCCAGGATCAGCTCGATGGCGTCCGGCGTGAAACCGTACTTCGCCTTCAGGTGCATGAACGCCATCGTGACGAACTCGGCGTATTCGTCGGGGTGCTTCATGTGACGCAAGGCACCCGGCGCGTAGCCTCCTCGCTGGAAGTCAACGTACGTCAGGACGAGCTGCAACTGCTCGCCGCGGGCCGCCATGCGCTCGCGGAGCGGCAGGATGGCATGGTCGATGAAGCCGTCGAGGAAGCCCCATTGGAACGCGGCGCTGTCCGTGGTGAACGGGTCGTCGTTGTCGTTCACCGGTGCACTCCACGAGCGACGGTATTCCGCCGAGGGGATCGAACCCGCCACGAATTCCGCATGGTAGTCGCGCGTGTTCTCCGCTCCACTCCGCAACGCGATCGTGACGCGTTCGATCCCAAGCTCGTTCACCAGGCGATCGTGCAGCTGGTTCTTGTAGAGGCTGAACGCGAGAGGGTTGCACTCGAGCCACCCGTTCTGTCCCCCACCCTGCCAGCCGGTCATCGTCTGGAACGAGACGGTAGTGTCCACGGTGATCACGTTGCTCGTGGCACCGGTCACGGTCACGACCGCCGACGCCGTGACGCCGGCCGCGGACATCGTGAGGCGCGCGGTGCCGGGGCCGAGTCCGGTGACGCGACCATTCGAGGTCACCGAGACGACGAGCGGATTGTCCGTGTTCCAGAGGTGCCACTCGGCGGTGGAGACGCGGCCCGTGGCAGTGAATGCCGCCCCCGTGAGCGTGGCCGTTTCTCCCACGGCGATGCGTCGTTCCGCTGGCGCAATGACGACGCGGGTGATCTTTCCGTCGGCGCGGGGAACCACCGTGACGGCGATGGTGTCGCTGGCCGATCCCGCCCGGGCCACCACGAGCGCGGCGCCTGGTCCAACTGCGGAAAGCAAGCCCGTCGCGGCGACCGTTGCGACCTTCGGGTCGCTGCTCGTCCACCGCACCGGCGCGCCGCGCACGACGTTGCCGTTGCCGTCGCGTACGATGGCGGTGAGCGGCTCGCTACGTGGTACGGGCAGTGACACCGAGTCCGGCGTGACGGTCACGCGCGCCGTGCCCTGTGCCTGCGCGCGACCCGCGGCCGAAACGCCCAGGCACACGAGGGCCACGGTCGCCGCGCGGCGCAGGATGGCCATGTAGTGGGCGGAGTAGGTGCGCGTCGGCCCGCGTTCGAGCAGACGCTCGACCGTCACGGCGGACTTCATGAGGACGCGCGGGGTGAAGTCGGGCAGAAAGGTGAAGTATCGCACGCCCTCGAGCCGCATGCCGTCCACGCGCTCCCACGTGCGCGGATCGAGCCACCATTCCGTCCCCTCGTCGATGCTCTTGAGGATCGGGAAGAGGTAGCCCATGTAGAACCGGAAGAGGGGATTGCGCGGGTTCGACTCGTGCACGAGGAGCGTCCCACCGGGCCGGAGCACGCGCGTGATCTCACGCAGCGCTTGCTGCTGCGCGTCGCGCCCGGGAAGATGATGCAGCACGCCGATCGCGTACACAAAATCGAGGCTGCGATCGGCAAAGGGGAGTTCGAGCGCCGACGCGGCCAGCACGGGCGACGGGCCAAGCCGTTGCTGCCCCACTGCGAGCAGCCCCACGGAGGGATCGAGCCCGATCACCTGGTAGCCTCGCTTCCGCATCTCCGATGTCTGGATGCCGAGGCCACACCCCAGGTCGAGGCCAAGGCCCGCGGCGGACGCCGGCCGCGGAAGCGCTTCGCTCATGAAGCCGAGCTTTCGATCGAGCAGGAGGTCCCACACGTGCGGGGACCACTGCGCGTTGTACTGCTCCGCGATCTGGTCGAAGTGCGCGGCGCCTTCGGCGGGCCGCGCGTCCCCGCGTCGCAATGCGCGAACCTCGCGGACGAGGAAGACCGCTCCCACCGCGAGCGCGGCGCCGGTACTCGTCAGGCGGACGAGGGAGGTGACCAGCACCGCCGACGTGGTTTCGAGGCCGAGCCGACCCAGCTCGAGGATGGTGATGCTCCCCGTGACGCCGACGCCGGCCGGAAGGAGCGTCACCGCGCCCAGGAGCGTCGAGGTGCCAAAGACTCGTGCTCCCTCCAGCCATCCCACGCTCACCCCAAGGGCGCGGGCAGCGATCGCGATCAGGAGTCCCGCGGCGGCCCAGGCGATCACCGAGAGCACGAGGGCCGGCACAACGGTGCCCGGAGCGCGCAGGCTGGCCATCGCGTCCTCGCGAATCCCGACGCGACGTCCCAGTGGCCACGTCACGACGGCGCCAACGACGGCAATCACGAGAAAGACTGTTCCCGTCCGCACGGCACCGGGCACGCCCACGAGAAGGCCGGTCGCGAGCGTCACGATCGCGAGCGCCGCCACGTCGTAGAGCCGCTCGAGGACGAGCACCGCGAGCGAGAGGCGCATCGGGACGCCGAAACGCCGTCGGATGAAGAAGCCGCGCACCGCCTCTCCCAGGTACGCCGGCGTCGCCGTCCCCGGGAGACCAGCGACATAGGTGCCCAGCGTGGTGCGGATCGGCAGCCGTACACCAACTCTCCGCAGCAGGAACTGCCAGCGGATGAACCGGGTGAACAGCCAGGCCGCCGTGACACCGACGGCCAGCAGCGCGAACGCGGGGTTTGCCTTCGCGAGGCCGCGCAAGAGCGCCCCACCCCCGATCGAGCGCACCCACCAGATGGCGAGGGCAGCACCGATGAGCGCGGGGATGCCCAGCAGGAGAACACTGCGCGGGCGCCTCACGAGTCGTTCCCTGGCCGGGATCTCTCGCGCAGCGGTGCGACGTCGATGTGACCAGCTCTACCCGTCATGCGGTCGGTGGCATCCGGTTCGGCGGGGCGGGACCGCCACCCCTTCAGGACGAGCAACTCGATGTTCGGCTACGAGATACGGCCCGCCCGGAATTCCCGAGGGCCAGGGCCCCGCCGGCCTCCCACACCACGCGAGGGCAAGGCGCGTGCCACGATTAGACCGCGGCGCATGCCCGAGCCGTGCTAGAATTCCCCGCGCACGATCGCGCAGGCGACCGGCACGACCTCGCTCCCTACTCCCCGCTGCACCAATCCTGATGGACGACGGGAAGGATAACGCCTCGCCGACCCCTCTCGCGCAACTGTGGCGCGGGTTCGCCGTGCTTGGCGTGGCCGAGGTGGTGGCGCGCCTCGTCGCGTTCGCCGCCACGGCGTGGGTCTCGCAGCGCGTTGGAGCGGGCGCGTTCGGCATCGTGAGTTTCGCCCTTGCCGCCCTGCTCTACGCGAATCGCGTAGTCAGCTGGGAGCTGGAGTCCGTCGGGGTGACGGAGGTCATGTCCCGTGATGCCCAGGGGGACAGCGCGGCGGGGACGATCATCGTCGCGCGTTTCCTGAGCGCGATTGGCGCCATCGTCCTGATCGCCGCCCTGGCGCGGTGGGTGCTTCCGTCCCCGGACGGCACCGTGCTGTTGCTCTACGCGGTCGGACTGGCCGCCGTGGCGCTCAACACGCGGTTCGCGTACCTCATGCGCGGCGCTCCCGCGCGACCCGCGCTCGCGCGCTTCCTCAGCGAGTTGGTGAACGCGGCGGTGGTGATCGCACTCGTTCACTCGGCGACAGACGTGGAACGCGTGCCGTTGGGGTTCGTCGCCGGTGAAGCGGTGGCCGCGGCGTTCCTCCTCACCGGCATTCCGGTGTGGCGCGGCGTGCGGCACTTCGATCCCGCGCTCGCCGTGCGTACGATGCGTCGTGCCGCACCGCTGGTGCTGGCTTCGCTCCTCGGACTCGTCGCGTTCAACCTCGACCTGATCCTGCTGCGCCTCACGCGTGGGACCGTTGACGCGGGCCACTATGCCGCGGCGTACGCCCTGGTGAGCCTCCTGCTCAACCTCGGCGTGACGTACTCCGCCAACGTCCTCCCCGCGCTCAGCCGACTGCGCGAGGAGCCAGGCGCGTTCCAACGGCTGTACAGCGACGCCAATGTGCTGCTTTTCGTGCTGATGGTGCCGTGTGTGGTGGGTGGCGTGATCCTCGCCCAGCCTCTCGTGGCGACGGTCTTCGGCGCCGCGTATGCGCCGAGTGCAGCGCCGCTCGCTCCCCTGCTCATTGCAGCCGGGCTGACGCTGAGCCGCTTTGTTCCCGTGGCCGCGATCGTGGCGCTGGGGCGGAGGCGCGAGGCGCTGTGGGTGAATGGCTCGGGGGCGCTAGTGAATATCGCGCTCAACCTCGTCCTGATTCCCCGCTTCGGCGTGCTCGGCGCCGCGTCATCCGCCGTGGTGACCGATGTCGTACGGCTCGTCGTGGCACAGGTCCTGGTCCAGCGCGCTGGCGTGTCGAGCCAATACGCCCGTCGCCTGCTCGCACCGACCGCCGCCGCCGCGGCAATGGGCGCCGTGGCATGGTTCGGGCGAGCCTGGCCCGTGCCAGTCACGATCGCTGCGGGGGCGGCGACCTATGGCGCGGCGCTCCTCGCCCTCGGAGT
>JACMLI010000019.1 GCA_014379705.1 Gemmatimonadaceae bacterium | reverse complement strand
TCATCTCGAAGACTTCGGGATGCCACTGCACGCCGATCACGAACTGGTCACCTTCCATCTCCACGGCCTCGATCAAGCCATCGGGGGCGACCGCGGAGGTCGCGAGGCCGGGGGCCAAGGTCTTGATGCCCTGGTGATGCATGGAGTTCACGAGGATGCTGTCCTTCTCCATGAGGTGGCGCAGGCGCGAGCCGCGGGCGAGGGTAACCTCGTGCGCGAGATGGTCGCGGTCGTAGCCGAAGTTCGGGAAGTAGTCGTGCTTGATCGCATCGGGGACCTGCTCCTCGAGGTCCTGCCAGAGCGAACCGCCTAACGCGACGTTGATGACCTGGAGCCCGCGGCACAGCCCGAAGAGCGGCTTGCGGTCCTCGACCGCCCAGCGCGCGATCTGCAGCTCCACGCGATCGCGAGCGCCGTCGGTGCGTCCGAGCTTGGGGTGCGGATCCTCGTTGAAGTTGCGCGGATCAACGTCCACGCCCCCGGGAATGAGGATGCCATCGCACGCCTCGTAGGCGCCGCGCAGTGCCTCCGGTTCATCGTCCAGCAGTGGGATGAGCACCGGCGCACCCCCCGCAAGGGCCACGGCGATGTAGTACCGCTGGTTCATGACGTCCGACTGTGGCAGGCCGGTCGGAATGCCGTCGATGGCCTGCAGCGTCTGTGTCGTGACGCCAATGATGGGTCGCTTGGACATTGGAATCGGGGTAAGGCGGCTCTGCGCAAGGACTTGGGCCGCCAAGTCTCGCGACACCCGCTCTATAGTGGTAACGACCGTATCTCACGGAGGTCACGCGCGGGTGAAGGTACCCCACAGTGCAGGAGTCGGGAACGGGCTGATCATTAAGACTTGTTCAAGCTGGCGACTGGCAAGTTCTTGGAGGAATCACGGGAATCACGGGCGGCACGGGAAGCTCGCGAAGCATGGGAAGGTCCGCCCTCGGGGTTCGCTTTTCCTCGTGCCTCCCGTGCTTCTCGTACCGCTCGTGATTCCCGTGATTCCTCCCGAGATGGCGGCGACGCTGGGCTCCTGCCTTCGCAGGAGCGACGATTAGAGCACCCCCTCCTCCGTCTCCCGAATCAGCAGGTCAACGACCGCCTTCGTATCGTCACCCGCCGCATGGTACGCCCGGATCTGCCGGTCTGCGCTCGAGCCTTCGGCAAGGATCGTGTAGGCATACTCCACTTCCTTGCGCGTACCGAGTTCGTCGAGGACGTCGCCAAGGAACCATTCGATCAGCTCGCGGATCAGCAGGGCGGCCGGCAGCTCAACGTCCTTGCCGAAGTCGATCAGGTTGCCATCGAGGCCATAGCGCACGGCGCGCCACTTGTTCTCGTCGATCAGCTCCGACGAATACAGGCGGAACGTGGTGTTGTCGCGCCGCATCTTGTACAGCTTGAACACGAGCGCCTGCAGGATCGCCGCGATGCACACGGCCTCGTCGACGCGGGTGCACACGTCGCAGATGCGGAACTCGAGGGTCGGGAACGTGTGATGGGGACGCACGTCCCACCAGACTTTCGAGCCGTTGGGAATGCAGTTCGTCGCGACGAGCGTGTCGAGGTAGCCCTGGTAGTCCGCCCATGCCGGGAGGAACGGGGGCACGCCGGTGCGGGGGAAAGCCCGAAACACGGCGCTGCGATAGGACTTGAGTCCGGTGAGGCGCCCGATCCAGAACGGGGAACTGGTGGACAGGCACAGGATGTGAGGCAGGAAGTACCGCGACACGTTGCAGGCATCGATCAGGAACTCGCGGTCCTCGATGCCGATGTGTACGTGCGTGCCGAAGATGAGCAGCTGTTGCGCGAGCTGCTGCATCGCTTCCTTGGTGCCGATGTAGCGATCGAGCTGGGTGATCTCCTGGTCGGCCCAATGCGAGAACGGGTGCGTCCCGGCCGCCGCGATCTTGAGGCCGCGCCGGGCCGCGAGCTCCATGACGCCCCGTCGCAGCTCAATCAACTGCTGCTTCACTTCCTGTGGCGTCCGGCACACCGTCGTGCCGACTTCCACGATGCTCTGGTGCAGCTCGGGCTTCACCTGCCCCAGGATGAGGTGGTCGGCCTCGAGGATCTGCGTGATGTACGACGTGAGGGCGCGGGTCTCGGGGTCGATGATCTGGTACTCTTCTTCGACGCCGATCGTGAGGCTCGGAGCTTTCATATGCGTCAGCTTCTCGGTTGCACCACAAACGTCGGTACCGTGCTGCCACCACCCGCGGTGACGTTGAGCAGGGCGGCCGTCGAGAGGCGCGTGAGGATGCCTTCCATGTAGTCGCCGTTCGTGATGAACGGCGCCGTGTCGATCATGCGGTCAGCCATGTGCACCGCCCCATCGACCCAACTCGGGTACGGCTCCTTCGGGATTTCCACCTTTTCCTGCACGATGTACGGCGTCCGGATCGCTACCTGCACGGCGGCTTCCCACGCCGCCACGTCCACCGTCCAGCCCAGCACGATGCCCTTGCCCCCGTATTCGTCGTTCGGCTTGAGCACGAGCCGGTCCTTGGCCTCGTGCACGAACTTCACGAGGTCCACGGGCCGGCCGCGGTACGAGGTCGAGCGTTCCGAGACGATGCGCGTCCAGGGAATGCAGTCGTGGATCGCGGTGAGGTCGTCGGTATCGAAGGTGCCGGCGTTGGCCTCGTCGCTGAGCACCGCGAGCGATGCCTTCTTGTGCAGGATCTTGCAATGGAACCCGTCGACCATGCACACGGCGCCTTCACTGACGGCGCGGACGACGTCGTGCGCCATGCCACAGGTCTCGATGAGCTCCGCGATGAGCACCCGCTTGTAGATCACGTCGATCGGCGCGCCCTGGCTGTACAGCTTGCCGTTCCGGTACTCGCAGCGCCGCGGGTCGTCGATCACGGCGTCGATGCCTAACGTCTGGAAGTGCTGGCGGTAGAGCTCGAACTCGGTGCGGGTCGGGACGTCATCCCAGTCGAGGATCCCGACCCGGGGCTTCGCGTTCCCGCCGCTGAACTCGCGCCACGCCGAGAGCACGGCGCCGACCACGCCATGGCGCGCCGGGAGCGTGAAGATCTCGTGCGTGCGCGAGAACTCGCGCATGGCACGCGTGTCGAGGAACGCGTCGCTCAACGCGTCGTTGTATCCGGCTCCCGCCGGCGTCTCGCCATTGTACTCCGTGAGGCCCAACGCGCCCGAATGCGGCACGTAGAAGAAATCGAGGCGCGACGTCGGGCTCGGGTGCTTGTAGCGGAGGGGCGTCGTGAGCAGGGACTCTTCCCAGTCGAGCAGCCCGAACTGGTCACGGAACGGGCGATCCCCCATCGCGCGCGTGAATGCCTTGCCGAACGCGCGCATCAGTGGCCGGATGCGTCGCTGCAGTCCATGCACTTCCTCGGGCGTCGTCAGGCGGGGACGCAGCACGGTACACAGGGGCCGCCCGCCGAACACGAGCTCGCGCGCCTTGAGCTGCGACTCGAGGTGCGCGTGCGTTTCCTCCGCAACGTCGGGCGTGAGCAGGTCGTGCCAGCGGTCGATCAGGCTCATGGCGTGCGGGACGGCGGGAACGACAGGGGGCTCCGGGCTTCACCGGAGCGACGAGCGCAGTGGAGCGTTGCCAATCGGACGCTCACCGTGAGGCGGTGAACAGGGAACTCCACTTCGCTTCGACGGTGGTGCGACGCGGGTTCTTTGCCAGCGTGATCGCGAGGTCGGCCATTTTCGTCACCACCCACTCGAAGTACGTCGGCGTCAGCGAATAGATGTCCATGTCCGGCGCGCAGTTCATGAAGTCGATCGCGTACGGCACGCCGTCGCGAATGCAGAACTCCAGCGAGTTCATGTCGTAGCCGAGCGCGCCGCAGAGCGTGCGACAGTCCTTCACCACGCGCGCCTTCATGGCGGGCGCAAGGTAGTTGTCGTCGACGATGTACTTGCGCGCCTTGGGGTCGTACTGCATCACGAGGACCTCCTCCTGCCCGATGCACAGGCAGCGCACGAACTGGTCCCACGTGATGAACTCCTGCACGATCATCGTGAGCAGGCCGGACTGGTCGTAATTGGTGATCAGCTCCTCGAGGGAGTGGCAGACATACACTTCCTTCCACCCACCCCCGTGCGCATCCTTGAGGATGCACGGCATGCCGATGTGGTCGGCGATGCCCTGCCAGTCGAGCGGGAAGCGCAGGTTGCGCAGCGACTCGTTCGGGACGATGCCGGGGACGTAGTCCTTGTTGGGCAGCAGCGCGGTCCTGGGCGACGCAACCCCGAGCTTCGCAGCGAACGCCGCCCCGAAGAACTTGTCGTCCGCCGTCCACATGAACGGGTTGTTGATGACCGTGCGCCCCTCGAGGACCGCTCGCTTGAGCCACGAGCGGTACATCGGGACTTCGTGCGAGATGCGATCGATCAGCACGTCATACGGAATGGGCCCATCGTGGCTGTCGCCGCCGATGACCGCATACTCGGCGATGACGCCCTGGTCGCGCTTGTTCACTTCTTCGATGAACGCCGGCGGCCAGCTCCATTCCCTTCCGACGACAAGTCCAACGCGCTTCGTCATGTGTATCTCCGTAGTTGCTTCCCGTGCTTCCCGTGCTTCCCGTGCTACGCGTGCTTCTCATGCTTCCACACGTGGACGACGCGTGGAAGCACGGGTAGCACGAGAAGCACGGGAAGCATGAGAAGCACGGGATCCATCAATCGTGCCCGGGGAGGTATCGAACGATCCAGTCTTCCCAATACGGCCAATCGTGTGCATGCCCATTCCACACCCGCAGCGCATTGCCAATCCCCTTCTCCCACAACACGCCCGAGAACTCGCGATTCTGCTCGTAATGCGGATCCCCGTCGCCGATGACCATGATGATGTCCTGGCGGCGGAACGCATCCAGGCGACCCCGGTCAGTCTCGAAACGCATGAAGTCGAACGGATTCGCGGCATACACGTTCCCGTCGGAGTAGCCGCCGGTCATGTTCCTGATGTCGTACGTGCCGCTCATCCCGATGATGCGGTGGAAGAGATGCGGGTGACGCAGCGCGATGCTCATCGCGTGAAAGGCCCCGAAACTCGCCCCGGTCGCGATCACGAAGGCGTTGCCGTTCACGTGCTGGGTGAACGGGAGCAGCTCCTCGGTGATGTACCGGTCGTACTGCAGGTGCTTCCACGCGCGCGCACCCGGATGAATCGTCTTGTCGTACCAGCTCGCGTCGTGGTTGTGGTCGAGGCACCAGAGCTGGACCCAGCCGCGCTCGATCGGCTCGCGGAGCACATCCGGCATCCGGCGGTTGGGCCACTCGTCATGGTTTCCCATGGTGGTGGGGAAGGCGAGCACGCGCGCGCCGCCCCAGCCGAACCAGCGCACGTGCATGTCGCGCCCGACGGAGGGACTGAACCAACGATGATGGTGGCCGTGAACTCGCGTCATTCCTTGTCGCTGTCGAGCAGGAAGGGGAGCGCCTTGCGCAAGCGCTTGCCCCAGGCTGCTTCGTTGTGTTGGCCCAACCGATCCTCCTCCCACATCAGGTCCCGGCCCCGCCGGTATCCCTTCCCCTCGAGCAGGTCACGCATGGCGCGCGCATTCGCGAGGGTGCCCGCCCCCTCGCGCCCGCCGACGTCGAGATATACGCGGCCGCCAACATTCGCCGCCGCTTCGACATAGGGGAAGATCTCGCCTTCGGCAAACCAGAGGGCCGGACTCATTGCCCCCACGAAGCCAAACGACGCCGGCTGCCGGAAGAACGCGTACAACGAGATGAGCGCCCCCAACGACGAGCCGAGGATCCCGGTGGACGCCCGGTCCGGCTTGGTGCGGTACCTCACGTCGATCATCGGCTTGAGCGTGTTGAGCAGGAAGTCCACATACGCATCTCCCCCTCCGCCACCATGCCGGGCGTCGAGGAAAGGCGAGTACTCCTTCATGCGGTCGATCCCCATGTTCGGGATCCCCACCACGATGGCACGCCGGCCCTTTCGAGGTGCCCGGGCCATGGCCGCGTCGACCCCCCATTCACCGGCAAAGCTCGTCGTGGGATCGAACAGGTTCTGCCCGTCGTGCATGTAGATCACGGGCAGGGCCTTGTCCGACTTCGCATAGCTCGACGGCAGGTAGACGAGGATGTCTCGCCGGTTCCGGAGCTGGGGGCTGTGAAAATCGCGAATGACCTCCAACACCCCGGGGGGAGTGCGTTGGCGGGCCATCCATTTGCGAATGAATCCCTGGCTGTGATGCATGTGCGTCGGGGAGCTTACCCCGACCGTCGCACCGGGGAAAGCGGTCCCCACACTTCAGCAACGGCGGGCACCGCAATCGGTTGCGAAGACGGGTACCTGGCACCGCTCCATCCGTTCGCCCCTCCCTATTGCCTCACGCGTGACACCGGCCAATGATGTCAAGGCAAGCTGGCTGCAACCGTTGAATGTGGAGCTGGACCTGATGAGACTTGGCCTTGTGCCCGCCGCGTGCCTCATGGCGCTGACTGCCTGCCGACTCGGCACCGGCGCTGACGAGGTCACGGTGCGCCTGTCTTCAGCTCAACAGACCCTTCCGCAGGGTGGGACGGGCGGGGCCACCCTTACGGTCACCAACGGAAGCGCGCGTTCCATCACGATCAGCGTTCAGAACTGCCCCTACTACGGCTTGATCGACGGAAAGGGGCGGGTAATACCGGCGTATGGCTTGATCTGCCCCGCCATCGCATACCCGCCAATCATCGTACAGGCTGGCGAGACGTATTCGCGCGAAGGCCAATGGTTGGTGAACATGTTTGCGGGACCCGCCGAGCATGGGAAGCCGCAACCCCTACTCGCTACCGGTCGCTATCTCCTCTCGTCGCAGGTGCTGGTCGACGGAGCAGTTCGCCTTGCCACCAGCCCCGTCGAGATCACTCCCGCGAACGACTGAACGCGGCCCGCCTCTTTGCTACTGCGCAAAGAGGCGCAGTTCCGTGCCAAAGGCGTCGGACATGTCGAAGCACTCCTGCAAGTCCGGGTGCCGCACCGTGATGTACCCGTCCGACACCAGCGTGAGGATCCAGTTGCGGCGCTCCGCGCCCACGGGGAGCAGGTCCACGTGCACCACGCTCTCCCCATAGCGCTCGAGGAGGCGCTGCATCCCCTCGATACGATGGATGCGTCCCTGCCCCTGCGCGCGCTTGAAGATGTTCGACACGTTGTATTTCCGTTCCGTCGACGGGGAGAACGTACCCCTGAGTTCTGCCTCGGCGGCCCCCGTGAACAGGTCCACGTCGCCGACGTAGTTCATGAGGTCGACCGTGTGCGCTCCCGGGGGACGCGCCGCGATCTCGCCGAAGATGGGTTCACCCTTGGACGTGTAGAACCACTCCATGTGCGTCATGCCCGTCTGGAATCCCATGGCCTTGATCACGGCGTGTCCAAGTGCCACGCCCTTGGCGACGATCGGCGTGGTGAGGTCGCGCAACGCGATCGTCTGCGGCGAGATCCACTCCGTCGACCTCGCAACGAGGGGATTGGGACGGTAGTAGCACACGTTCTCGTAGACGATCCGCCCGTCGATGCAGATCGTGTCGTACGTGTACTCGTCGCCCTCGATGAACTCCTCGACGTTGACCTCGTCGTAGCTCGTCACGCGCGCCAGGGCCGCGTCGAGTTCCGCCATCGAGGCGGCCTTGATCGTGTCCATCGACCCGGCGCCCGCGATGGGCTTGACGATGATCGGAAACCCGATGGACTCCGCGGCCTCGCGCAGCTGGGCGATCGACCTGGCAGACGCGTGCCGTGCCGTCCGAATGCCCGCCTTGTTGATGACCTGCTTCATCAGGTCCTTGTTGCGGAACGTCTCCGCCTGCTCCACGCCCATGCCGGGCACGCCTAACGCCTCACGGATGCGCGCCGCGAGCGTGATACCGGGCTCCCAGTAGCAGCAGACGCGATCGATCGTGTTGCTGCCGACGCTGGCCACGACCTGCCGCACCACCGCGGCTTCGTCGGTGAGGTTGGGCACCTGGAGGTATCCGCTCAGGTGCTGTCGCGTGAGCACCGGCAGTTCGCGTTCCGGCACGTCGCCCAACCCATAGACGTTCCCGCCGTTCAGGGAGAGTCCACGGCAGAAGTACGGCATTTCGCCCGGGTAGCCCGGGGCAATCATTATCACGTTCATGGCTTGAGATGGCAGATGGCAGGTGGCAGAAAACGATCAGCCCAGCTCGACTCGAACTGTTCCAACGATCTTGAGTACGGCCTTCTCTACATGCTCCGTCGACTCGTCCCGCACGATGATGAAGCCATCGCCTTCATAGCTCGTCGATGGCGTCGCGCCGATGGCGGGCATCTTGAAGTCCACCACCATGTTGCCGAACTCGCGCTGGATGTCCTCGAGACCATGCACCGCGGTGATCCGACCCTCGCCCTGTCCGCGCAAGTAGGCCGCCCCCACCGCGTACTTGCGTTCCGGGACGTTGAACTGGCCGAAGATCATCGCGCGCGACCACTCCTGCAGAAAGTCGAACTCGTGCGCGCGCGACATGAGGGTCGTGATCTGCGCGCCCGGGGGACGCGCAGCAACCTCGGAGATCGCGATCGTCCCGTCCTTGCGGCGGAACCATTCCATGTGGCTGATGCCCGTCGTCATGCCGAGCACGTCGAGTGCCTTGCGTGCCGCCGCGCGGATGTCGTCGTAGCTGGCGTCGTCGACCTCGCGGGGCAACACCACGCTCCACTGGATCCACTTGTTCTCCACGACCGTCAGCGGCGTGGGGTAGTAGTGGGTCAGCGAGTGCCAGACGTGCGTGCCGTTCACGGTCATCGTCTCGAACGAATGTTCCTCGCCGACGATGAACTCCTCGAACAGGACCGGCTGTTGCTGGCTCGGCGGCGACCCCGCGAGGGCGCCTAGAAGTTGCGCCATGTTGTCGACGCGGAAGGTCGCGATGGCGCCGGCGCCGGTGGGAGGCTTGACCACCAGCGGAAAGCCAGAGTGCTCGGCAAACGCGACAGCGTCGTCGGCACTCCCCGCGAGCCGGTGACGGGCGCACGGCAGGCCTGAGCCGCGCAGCAGCGTCTTCATGCGGGCCTTGTCGCGGAAGTTCGTCGCGGCACTGACGCTCATGCCCGCGATGCCGAGCGCTTCACGCGCCGCAGCCAGGGGCTCCTGCGCTTGCTCGAACGCACCATACAGCCGATCAACGGTGCCATTGCGCGCCTGCAATTCTCGCGTGGCCCACAAGAGCTGCTGCGCGTCGAGGACGTTCGAGACTCGCCAGTGCGCCACGCGACCCTCGAGGTGACGCAGCTTGTCGGCAAGGTCGTGCGTGATGACGCCGAGGCGCACATCGGGCAGCGACGCCGCTGCCTCGATCATGCCGAATGCGTTGTCGGAAACCTGGGGAGCGACGAAGATGGCGAAGGGCATTCTGCGGGCGGGCAGGCGGGCAGGCGGGCGGGCGGTCGACTGGTGGGCTAGCGGAATAGTGGACTAGCGCGAAGCGGGCATCTTGAGCGTCGGCGAAGGTGCTACAGACGCCGCTTGGGCGATAGGCGGACTAGCCAGCAGCGAAGCCCAGGCGGGTGCTCAGCGTGCTCAACGAAGGGTGGTCGGCCGGGGGGAGGAGCTCCAGCACGCGCCACCACGCCGTCTGGGCGTCGAAGGGGATGTTGGTTTCGAGCTGCTCGAAGAGGTCGAGGGCGGCGTGGACGACGCCCATGGCGTCGTCGCCGCGATCGGCGGCGAGACGGTCGATGGCGCGGGTAAGCGCCACGGCCACCAGGCCGCGAAGGGACGCCTCTCCTGACGCAAGTTGCTCGAGTTCGGCGAGGGTCAGGCATCTGGGGAGCAGGGCCCGGCGCAGGGCGGCGCGGATGGCGAAGCGAGAACGCTCGGGATACTCCCACAGCGGAATCGTGCGGCCCATCGTCGCGTCGCCGTCCACCGAGGTCACCTTGTAGGCGAGGTCGGAGGACGTGCGACGAGCCAGCACGACCTCGAAGGCGCGCGTGCGCCCGCTCGTCCGCACGATGACGTGCACCGCGTCCCCGTCGACGGTCGCGTCCATCCCCGGCGGGAGGTGGTCCTCCACGGGAAGGCGAAGGTCGTGAAGGGTCCGCGCGGCGGCGGCGACGCGCTCCTCCGGGGTCGCCTCGTGCTGCAGGGAATCGTACACGTCGGCGCCGGTACCCACGGTCGCATGGTTGCTGTGCGCCCCGCCTAACGTCCGGCGGAACACGGGCTCGAGTGCGTCGCGGGCTTCCGAAAGGGCCAGGCCGCGCATCGCGTACTGCAGCACCTGCCGCACCTCGAGGCCCCCGATGTCGTCGAAAAACCAGGCGCACGACGTGAACATCCGCATCGCGTCGCGCTCCATCTCGAGCAGCTCCAGTGCGCGTGAACGCCCCTCCGCACTCACGGCCGGCAGGAGCCACGCAGAGAGGAACCGCGCGCGATCCATCAGGTCCTGCGACGACACCACGCCGCCCCACGCATCGCGCGCCGCCCACGGGTCGGAAAGCAGCGTCGCCCCCTCCTCCTCGAAGATCGCGTGTAACCCGGCGGCGAGCACCTCGAGGCCGGCGCGAAGCGGCGTGCGCCAGGCCTGGCTCGGATTGGACTGCCCGTCGACGCGGCAACCGCAGTCGGAACGCCATCGTTCCACACCGTGGGCGCAGCTCCAGGCCGAGGGTGCGACCAGGGTCACGTCGTGTTT
>JACMLI010000184.1 GCA_014379705.1 Gemmatimonadaceae bacterium | reverse complement strand
GCGAGGCGGGGGACGCCGTGATCGAGCAGCGGATGCTGTCGACAGTTGGAATTGTCACCGGTTCTGCTGACGCCTCCGCGGGGGTTGCAGCAGCCGCGCTGTCGGCGGACGGAGCCGGCTTCTGCTGGGCGCATGCGCCGAGCGCGATGGCGATCGACAGGGACAGGAAAAGGCGCGGGATTCTCGAGATGGCAGCGGTCATGCGGGGCTCCAGGGAGTGGCTCGGTCCATCAAGTTGCAGCAGCGCGGGCGTGGCGAGTAGTGGAGGGTGGCGCGAAGACTGACGTCGCCAAGGCGGAAGATCGTGAACTTTCACATGTCGACATGCGGAGCGAGGAAGTGCGGGTCATGTCGTTACCGCTCCACGTCCTCACCCCCTGCCGTCGAACATGCCCCCGCTCGCGCTGTCGCAGGGACGCCCGGTCGCGCTCACCCTGGGGCACGATTGGAAGGGTGGAGCCGGGTGAGCTGCGGATGCGCAGAGCCCGTCTGCCGTACCCCTCGCGCGGGAGATCTTCCCGGCGTAGGATCCCATGGTCCGCTGCCTGCCTCGTTAGGCGTAGTCGCTGGTGCCCGCGCTCCCTGACATCGTCCCTTCACGCCTCCTCGCGACGCCGCGTGCTGACCTTCCTTGCCTACGCGCTGGTCGCCGTGTTCATGACACTGATCATGACCAGGCGACTGTCCCCGCTCACCGCGCTCATCCTCGTCCCGGTCGCCTTCGCCATCATCGGCGGCTTCGCGGCGGACATGGGCCCGATGATGCTCGATGGCATCACCCGATTAGCGCCAACGGGCATCATGCTCATGTTCGCGATCCTGTACTTCGCGATCATGATCGATACGGGGCTCTTCGAGCCATTCGTGCGCTGGCTCGTACGCGTGGTGCACGGCGACCCGACGAAGGTGGTGATGGGCACGGCGGCGCTGGCGCTGCTCGTGTCGCTCGACGGCGACGGATCGACGACGTACATGATCACGACTGCGG
The DNA here is from genome assembly GCA_014379705.1 of Gemmatimonadaceae bacterium. Taxonomy (GTDB): domain Bacteria; phylum Gemmatimonadota; class Gemmatimonadetes; order Gemmatimonadales; family Gemmatimonadaceae; genus RBC101. The sequence goes on along the minus strand of JACMLI010000184.1, from coordinate 6,623 downwards.
CGATGCTCCCGCTCTATCGCCGGCTCGGCATCCGCCCGCTCGTCCTCGCCTGCGTGGCGATGCTCTCGTCAGGCGTGATGAACGTGCTCCCGTGGGGGGGCCCCAGCGCACGCGCAGCCAGCGCCCTCGCCATCGACGTGGCCGACATCTTCGTGCCGATGGTGCCGGCGATGCTCATCTGCATCGTGTGGATCTTCTACGTCGCGTACCGCCTGGGGAACCACGAACGCCGGCGCCTGGCCGCGATCGGCGGGATGATGGTCGCCGAGGTCGACGAGACCCTCCCCGATGCGCGCGTTCCCGTGGCGCCCACGTCACGCGGGCGCATGGCGGTCAACGCCGTCCTTACGGCCGTCCTGCTCCTCACCCTGGTGACGGCGGTCTTTCCGCTCCCTGTGCTGTTCATGATCGCGTTCGCCATCGCGCTCCTGGTGAACTTTCGCACCGTGGCGGAGCAGAAGGGCTTTCTCGCGAATCACGCCGGCAACGTGCTGGCCGTCGTGGGCCTCATCTTCGCCGCGGGAGTCTTCACGGGCATCCTGTCCGGCACGAAGATGGTGGATGCGATGGCGGAAAGCGTCATCCGCATCATTCCGGCCCCGCTCGGTCCGTATCTTTCGGTCGTCACCGGGGTCCTCAGTATCCCGTTCACCTTTTTTATCTCGAACGATGCCTTCTATTTCGGCGTCCTCCCCATCCTGGCCAAGGCGGGCCAGTCGTACGGCATCACTGCCGCAGAGATGGGGCGCGCGTCGATCATCGGGCAACCCGTACACCTTCTCAGCCCACTCGTCCCGTCCACCTTCCTGCTCGTGGGGCTTGTCGGCGTGGACTTCGATGAACATCAACGCTTCACCCTGAAGTGGGCGCTCCTGACCTCGTTCCTCATGCTCGCGGCCGGCCTCGTGACCGCAGTCATTCCCGTCGTCGGTCGCGCGCTCCCCTGAGTCGCGCGCGACGCGCGCTGGGCGCGTTGGCCGCCTGCGTGTGGCTGATGGGGGCCACGAGTTGTTCCCGCGAGCCGCGTGTTGTAGCGACGTCCTGCATCGCGCCCGCGAACCCCGGGGGCGGATGGGACTTCACCTGTCGCACCGCCGCCGTGGCACTTGGCGGGTCGCCGAACAGCCTGGCTTTGGAGGTGACGAACGTCCCGGGGCAAGGTGGTGGCGTCGCCTTTGCCCGCGTGGCGCGCGAAATGAAGGGCAACGATGGTGTCCTCGTCGCCGCCTCGCCCTCGACCCTCCTCGGCCTTGCGCAGGGACACTACGGAACGATGACCGAGCGCGACGTGCGGTGGATCGCGGCCGTGGCAACGGAGCCGAGCGTGCTCGCCGTCGGTCCGGCGTCGACGTGGCGCTCCTTTGACGCGTTTGTCGCCGCCTGGCGCGCGAATCCCGCGTCGGTCGTCTTCGGCGGTGGCTCGGTGATCGGCGGCCAGGACCACATGAAGGTGCTGCTCCTGGCGCGCGCAGCGGGCGTTGAGCTGCGCAACGTGCGCTACATCGCGTTGAGCGGGCCGTACGAGGCGATCGACTCGCTTCGAACCGGGGGGATCCACCTCTTTCCGGGGGACATGTCCGAGGTGCGTCGCTTCGCGGAGCGCAATGACCTGCGCCTGCTCGCGCTGCTCTCCGACCGTCGCGCCACCGGTGCGTTCGCGCAGGTGCCCACGGCGCGCGAACGCGGCATCGAAGTGACGTGGGAAGTCTGGCGCGGCTTCTACGCTCCGACGGAGATCAGCGCCATGGCCTACGACGCGTGGGTCAAGCGCCTGCGAGCGATGTCGGAGACGGCGGCATGGAAGACGCTGCTGGAGCGCAACGGCCTCACCCCGTACTTCAGCGCGGGCCGGGAGTTCGAGCAGTTCGTGCAGTCACAGACGGCGTCCTTCCGCACGGTCTCACACGAAATCGGCATCGATCGCTGAACGCGTCGGTCGACGACCAGCAGGTTCAAGCGCACCTGGCCGCCCGCGCGAGCGGCCCGCGGTGGTTCCGCCCCGGCAGCCCGAACGGTAGTGTTGGGAGACTCCTCACCCTCGAGACGGGAACCCCATGCATCCAGTTCGGCTGATCCTGCTCCTTGCGGCCCCGATCGGCGTAACGCAGAGCGCCTCGGCCCAAAGCGATGAAGTCATCCTGGTCCGCGGCGGCACCGTTCATACGGCCGTCGGTGCGCCAATCGCGAACGGCGCGGTACTCCTCCGCGGCGGCAAGATCGCAGCAGTGGGCGCCAACCTCACGGCGCCTGCGGGCGCCCGCATTATCGAGGCGGCCGGCAAGGTGGTCATCCCCGGGATGATCGACAATCACTCCCACATCGGCGCCCGGCCTACCGACCTGAATGACTCGCCGATGCTGATCGGTCCCCAGCATCGATTCATCGACGCACTCGACTGGAACGACCCCGATTTCGGCGATGCGGTCTCCGGAGGCGTCACCACCATCGTGACTGGTCCCGGGAGCGGCGAGAACGTGAGCGGCATGGCGACCGTCATCAAGACGTTCGGCAGCGACTACACCAGGCGGATGCTGCTCGAGAAGGGCGGGATGAAGTTCGCGATGGGGGCCAAGGGTCGGGCGCGCTATCCGGCGACCACGATGGGCGTCGCGGCGAACCTCCGGCAATACCTGATCAGGACGCAGGAGTACATCGCCGGCCAGAAGAAGTGGGAGGACGGCGGGAGGACGGGCAACCCGCCGGCCCGCGATCTCGGCTACGAAGGGATGTCCGATGTGCTCGAGAAGCGGACGTACGTGCGTGCCCACGTCCACCCCGCGACCGACGTGATGACCCTCGTTCGGCTGAAGGACGAATTCGGGTTCGACCTCACGCTTCACCACTCCACCGAGGCGTACAAGGTGGCGCCGGAGCTGGCGAAGCGAGGCATCTCGGCGGTCGTCCTGCCGCTCGGCCCCAGGATCGGCGTGGGCGAAGACGCGATGGCCGGCCCGTACATCCTGTGGAAGGCCGGGGTCAAGATCGCGATGCACACGGACGCGCCGGTCATCAACCAGAAATGGCTCCGGCTCTGCGCCGCGCTCGCGATGCGCTACGGCATCCCCGACGAGGAGGCGCTCAAGATGGTGACCCTGAACGCCGCGCAGATTGCCCGGGTGGGCGATCGCGTCGGCAGCATCGAGGTAGGAAAGGACGCCGACCTGGTCATCATGGATGGCCCCTGGTACGAGCCACGGTCGCGGGTCGACCTGGTGATCGGCGACGGGCAGGTGGTCTTCGAACGCGCCAGGGAGGGCCGCTGACATGCGTCACGCCCTTCCCTTCCTCCTCGTGGCGCTCGGCGCCAGCGCGCTCGAGGCGCAGGACCGCGCCATCGTCATTCGTGGCGGGACCCTCATCCCGATGAACGGCCCGCAGATCCCCAACGGCACCCTCGTGCTCCGGGGCGGCAAGATCGTGGCGTTAGGCACCAACGTCCCGGTGCCCGCCGGCGCCGAGGTCGTCGACGCGAGGGGCCGGTTCGTCATGCCGGGCCTCGTCGACGCGATCTCGCACATCGGCATCGACAACAACGACCTCAACGAACCCACCGACCCGGTGACGCCGCAGAACCGGGCGTGGGAATCCTACAACCCGTTCGGGACGTTCGGTTCGGGGAAGCCGAATCCGCTCCGGAACATCGAGGGGCTGTCGGGCGGGGTGACGACGATGTACATCGCCCCCGCCGACGCGCAGCTGCTCGGCGGCCAGGGCGCGATCGTCAAGACCGCGGGGGCGACGCTCGACGCGGTGCTGGTGAAGGAGCCGGCGGCGATCGACATCGCGTTAGGCAACCCGCCCAAGGCCGTGGCGCGCGCCGCGAACCGCGACCCGTACACGCGGATGGCCGAGGTCGCGATGCTGCGCCAGGCCCTCGTGAAGGGCCAGGAGTACCAGCGGAACAAGCAGGCGAACCCGGCGCTTCCCCGGGACCTCGGGATGGAGGCGTTAGGCAGGCTCCTCCGGAAGGAGATCCCGGCCCGGATCCAGGCGAACAACGCCACCGACATCCGGTCGGCGCTGCGGCTCGGCCAGGAATTCGGCATCGACGTCATCATCGACGGGGGCGCCGGCGCCTGGGAGTTCAAGGACGAGCTCGTGGCGAGGAAGATCGCGGTGGTACTGGGCCAGGTCTCGCACCAGTACGTCAGCAACGAGGAAATCCCGGACAAGCAGGACTATCCCACACCGGATGAGCGACTCGCGGGCCGCCTGACGAACGCGGGGGTGCCCACCGCGCTCGCGACCTTTTCACGCTCGTTTGGTTCGCTGGCGCCAGCCGGGACCGGCAAGTGGCTCTTGATCGACGCCGGGATCTCGGCGGGCTACGGGATGACGGAGGACCAGGTGCTGAAGGCCGTGACGTTGGTGCCGGCCCAGATCCTCGGCGTCGCGGATCGGGTGGGAAGCCTCGAGGTGGGAAAGGATGCCGACGTGGTGATCCTCGATGGGCCGCCGCTCAGCGTGAAGACCTGGGTGCAGCGGGTGTACGTCAACGGGGAGCTGGTGTACACGAAGTGAGCTGACCCTGAGCGACTGGGTGCAACGCAGCAAGGCGCGGTGGACCTGCTTTCACCGCGCCGTTGTGTTGTCGTGCTCGCGAAGCGATGCGCGCCCGCCCTGCGTACCCGCGCCAACCAGCGCACTGTGCGTTACAGCTCTCACATGTCCAGCGCGTTTCTGATGCGGCCCTGATTCTTCGCACCAGTGTGCCTGCGACGATGCGAGAGGTCGCCTGACTCGTCTGTGTCTGTTGCCTCGTCGGCATTGCCAAGCCGGGCTTGGAGATCCCTCATGTCTGGCCCCGGGATAAGGCGCCGATACTAGGATTCACCTGGACGAGGCGTCCAGCGTCAATCCAGCTCATTCCGGCCTCCGATCCGCCATGGCAGCGGATCGCAGGCCCTGGCAGGCATAGTGAGGAGCAGCATGCAGTCCACGAGCACCAGTCCGGAGGGGAAGGGAGCAGCGGTCGTGCGACCCATGGACGTTGCCGCGCTGCTCTGGACCCTGCTTTTCTTCGGTTGGCTGGCCTTTGACTGGCTGGGCCCCGAGTGGGCGGCAGTCGTCGACGTGGTGTTCTTCACGCCGCTTGGGGTTGCCGTCGGCGTTGCGCAGTTGCACGTGGCCCGTCGCGTCGCGGGCCGGGAACGCGCCGCGTGGTACCTGCTCGCGGGGTCGTCCTTCTCGCGCTTCGTCTCGGGCACGGTCTGGGGGTTCTGGACGGCGAACTCGCTCGATGACAACCGGCCGGTGTGGCTGGTCGCGCTGACCAGCGCGTACCTCCCCTTCCTGATCGCCGGACTCCTGACGTTCGCGGGCGTCCGCTGGCGTCGCGCTGATCGGCTGCGCTCACGACTCGACGCGGCGATTGTCATGATCGGGAGCCTGCTCGTCGTCTGGTTCTTCGCGCTCGGACCGTTCTTCCGGTCCACGGGAACCCATGCCCCAGCGGTGCACGACTGGATCTACACCATGGGCGATTCCCTCGCCGTGGTCCTCGCGGCCGCGCTGTACCTTCGCAGCGGCACGAGATACGCCCGGACCGTCGCCACCCTGCTCCTCGTCGCGTCGACCCTGCAGGTGATTCCCGACATCGCCTTCTGGTCGGCGCAGGGACAGTTCACCTATCGCGCCGGGCATTGGATCGCCGGGTTCTGGTTCGCCGTCTGGGGAGTCAAGTGGCTTGCCGCGCGCTACGCCAACGCCGCGCTCGACGCGGAGGGCGCCGCCCCGCGCACACACGACCTCGCGTACTCCAGTGGCTACGTGCCCCACGCCTTTCTCGCCGCCGCGAGCATGGTGTTGCTGTATCTCCTGGCCTCGGGCGACCGGCAAGACAACCTCCTCTTCGCGGTCGGAAGTGGCCTGCTGGCTGCGTTGCTGGTCGCTCGCGAGATGGTCGAGATCCGTGAACGCGAACGACTGCTCCGGGACCAGACCGCCGACACCGCCTGGCACCGCGCCCTGCTGCACCACGCGTACGACTTCGTGGTACTGATGGATGGGTTCGGCCGCACGACGTACTTGAGCCCCGCGTCGCGCCGCCTGCTTGGGGATGCGGTTCCGGTGACCGAGCGCTGGGGCATCCTCAAGGCGGTGCATCCCGACGACCACACGGCGTTGCGTGAGGCCGTCGATGGCGCATCGGAAGCGCCCAGCATGGCGTCGTGTCGCATGCTCTCGGTCAGCGGGGAGTGGCGCTCGCTGTCGCTCCGGCTCCAGGACCTGCGCCAGGACCCCCTCGTCTCGGCGATCGTCATCAATGGGTTGGATCGGACGCGCGAAACGCGCCTGGTCGCGCGCCTGCGCGAGACCGAGGACGTCGAAGCGTTAGGCGTGTTCGCCAGCGGGCTGGCGCACGACCTCAACAACGTGCTCACGGTGATCCAGGCGCACGCAGAGATGCTCGAGCTCGATCCACCGCGCTCGCCGCAGGAGGCGTCCGACCTCGCGGCGATTCGCACGGAGACCGTGCGGGCGTCGGCGCTGACCCGGGGGTTGCTGGCGCTCAGTCGCCGCAAGTCCTCGCCGCGGGAGCCGATCGACGTCGCGTCGGTGGTGCGCGAACGGGTGCGCACGCACCTGCGGGCTCGCGCCTGGCCGCTGTCGGTGCGGAGATC
>JACMLI010000183.1 GCA_014379705.1 Gemmatimonadaceae bacterium | reverse complement strand
GCGGGCGCTCACAGAATACATCGAGCTTGGACGCGAGCGCCTCGAGCACGTGTGGCTCGTGCAGGTGATTCGGCGTCGCCACGACTGCGGCGTCCACACCGCCGTACTCGAGCGCGTCCTCGAGGTCGGTGAAGACGTCGGGAATGCCGAAGCGGTCGGCGAGTGCACGCGCCTTGGCCCGGTCGTTGTCGACCAGGGCGGCGAGCTGCACCCCGCGCAACTTCGAGAGGACGGGAAGGTGCGTGAGCTGCGAGATCGCTCCTGCCCCCACCACCACCAACCGCACGGGCGTCGTCATCCGGATACCGTCATGAGGGCATGGTCAAGTTATCGTCGCCCGGTCGTCACGCGTGCGAGCGACGTCCCGGGGTAATACGCGTCGAGGATCTCCCGAGCCGTCATGCCGGCGCGCGCACGGCCGATGGCGCCCCACTGGCACATTCCCACACCGTGGCCATTGCCGCGACCACGGAGGACGAGCCGGGTCAGGCGACCCTCGCGACCCACGACCGGCTCGAGCGAAAAATAGGTCGAGTTCAACAACTCGCCACCGACGCTGCGCAACGCAAAGCGCATGTCGTTGCCGGTCATCGTCACCAGCCCCAGGTCGGTGTCGAACGCCAGGGTGCGGACGCGTCCCGAGGGCGTCAGCGAGCCCACGCGCACCATGGTCACGCGCCCGACACGCCCGTTGCCCTGCCGGGCAATGCCATCGAGGAGCCCGCGTTCCTCGATCGTGCGATCCCAGGTGAAGCGTGGGGAGATGTCGCACCAGAACCGAGTCGTGCCCTGAATGCGGTCGCTCACAGCGCGGAGCCACGAGTCGGTGCTCCCCCGCCAGACCTCCGAAGGCGCGGCGGTCGAGCCGCCGCAGGTGGAGTGGTACGGCGCCCGCACGGCCTGTCCCCCGTAGGTGAGGACGAGACCCGCCGTCGCCACGATGGCGGCATCAGCGCTGGGGGATTCAGCGTCCATCCCGCCGTAGACCTGGTCCGTCGGGAGGGCGAGGAGATCCCACGGGCGCATGACCCCTTCGAGCGCCCGCACGACCGTGTACGAGCGGGCCGCGATCGCCTGCGCCTCTACCGCGCCCGCTTCGTTAGGCCGGCGCGGGCCGATCTCGAGGGGCACCACGCCGCGGAGGTAGTCCTCGAGCGGGAGCACGTTCACGACCACCACCGCGGTGTCGGTCGCGACATAGCGTAGTTCCCCGCGATAGCGGTGCCCGGCGAACGTCACCGTTGCCCCCGCCCCGTCGGCGACGACGGCGAGGGGCTCCTCTGACCATGCTGTCGCGCGCTGCCCATCCTTCGAGACCGCACGGAGTCGACGATTGCTGCGCTCGACCTTCCACGATTCCGACGCGTCGCGGGCATGGGTACGCCCCCACGCGTCATCGAGGCGCCACGGCGAGTTGCCCCCGACGGCGATCTCGTACGGCGCGGAGCCGAGGACCACCCGCAGTTCGGCGGGCGCGCGCACCTGGGGCATGACCCCCTGGATCCCACGTTCCGGCGCCCACCGCCCCACCCCTACGGCCAGGCCGAGCACGGGGAGGAGGGCGAAGAGCTTCACGCGCCGAAGGGTCGGCCGAACGCGGCAGTTCCCGCGACGCCCGCCATCGGAAGCGGCTGACGGCGAGGCGCCGCGGGGGCTCGCGGTTGGTCGAGGGTGCGAACGACGGTGGCGCGGAAGTCGTAGTCGTCGACCACGTCGTCCAACCGCACCGACACAATGCTCCCCGGCGCCGCGTCGACATCCAGCCAGGTCACGCCGTCGATGTCGTCGGCCTGGGCCTGGGTGCGCGCCTGCGCCGGGGATTCGGCCGTGGCCGGGCGATCGACAATGGCGGGCACCTCGCGGCCAAGCATGGCGCCGTACCGATCCGCGGTGATGCTGCGATGCAGTTCCTGCACCTGTTCGAGGCGATCGCGCTTCACCTCGTCAGGCACGTCGTCGGGCATGTCGAAGGCGCGCGTCCCTTCCTGCGGGGAATACGTGAACGCCCCGACCCGCTCGAGCTGGATCTCGTCGAGGAACTCGAGCAGCGCGCCGAACTCCGCGTCGGTCTCGCCGGGGAAGCCGACGATCACGGTCGAACGGATCGCCACGCCGGGAATGCGATCGCGCAGTTTGCCGATGCGCGCGAGCTGTGTGGCCCGGCGCTCGGGGCGACGCATGCGCGCCAGGACCGTGTCGGCCGCGTGCTGCATGGGGATGTCGAGGTACGGCACAATGCGCGGTTCCCTCGCCATCAGGTCGAGCATCGCGTCGGTGAGGCCTGCACTGTAGATGTAGAGCAGGCGGAACCACGGAATGTCGGTGCCGTCGAGGAGCGCGCGGAGCAGTTCGGGGAGGGCGTTGCCATCGCGCACGTCACGGCCGTAGTGCGCGAGGTCCTGCGCCACGAGGTTCACCTCGCGCGCCCCCTGGGCCTCGAGGAGCTGGGCCTCGCGCACGAGGTCGTCCAGTCCAAAGGAGCGATGCCTGCCTCGCATCAGCGGGATCGCGCAGAACGCGCACCCGTGGTCGCACCCCTCGGAGATCTTGAGGTAACGCACGTGCGGCAGCTCGCCCGTGTAAAGGCGCACGCCGGGATGCACGAGCATGGGCGCGTCCGAGAGCAGGCCACGCGACTCGACCTCGGCAATCAGGCGATCGGTCTCGGTGGTGCCGAGGAAGAGGTCGACCTCGGGGAGCGCCTCGAGCAGTTCCGCCTTGTGGCGCTGCACCATGCACCCCACCGCGGCCACCATCCGGCACGCGCCGGTGGTCTTGAGGCGCGCCGCCTCGAGGATCGCGTCGATGGACTCCTGCTTGGCGGCATCGATGAACCCGCAGGTGTTGATGACGATGAGCTCCGCTTCCTCGGCCGACCTCGCCTGCGACGCGCCATGCGCCGCCAGCTCGGCCACGTAGCGCTCGCTGTCGACGGTGTTCTTGTCGCAGCCTAACGTGACGACGTGATAGCGCACGGGGCGTGTCGGTGGGGGAGGTGGTGCATCAGTAGCCGCGCTCGCGGTCGACGACCCAGGCGGGAAGCCGGCCGGATTCGAGCTCGGCGAGGCATTCGAGGAAGCCGTCGCCCGCGCCCGCCGTGGTGGTGAGCCCGGAGATGTGCGGCGAGACCATCACCCGCACGTCGGTCCACAGGGGGGACGACTCCGGGAGCGGCTCGGTCTCGAAGACGTCGAGCGCCGCGCCGCGGAGCCAGCCCTGGTCCAATGCCCCGGAGAGTGCCGCTTCATCGACCACGGCGCCCCGTCCCGCGTTGAGCAGCACCGCACCGCGGCAGCGCGAGAGGATGTCCCGGCTGAACAACCCGCGCGTGGCCGGCGTGATCGGGAGTGTCAGGACGATCCACTGCGCCTCGCCCACGAGGTGCGGGAGGGCGTCGACCGGGTAGACCGCGGCAAATGCCGGTTCATCGGAGCGACCGGTGCGCGAGACGCCAGTGACGTCCACGCCTAACGCGGAGAGCTGCCGCGCGACCGCGCTTCCCACGTCCCCGGTGCCCACGACCAAGGCGCGCGTGCCCCGGACAGGCAGGATCTCCCGGGGCGCCCACTTCCGCTCGCGCTGCGCCTGCATCACCTCGGCGAGTTGCTGCTGGAAGGCCAGCACGCGAGACACCGCCCATTCGGCGATCGCCGGTCCGAATGACTCCGGCGTGCGCGTGAGGATCACGTCGCGGCTGATCTCGGGGGTCATCCACGCATCCACGCCCGCGCCGGTGCAATGCACCCAGCGCACCTTCCCGAGCGACGAGGCGCCCGGGGGACGCCGGAAGCCGATGTAGCTCTCTGCCCAGTCGAGATCACCCTGCGTGATCTCCACCATGCGCGCTCCGCGGATCTCGAGCTCCGGACGTCGCTCGCGCAGGTAGCTCGTCAACTCGGCGTGCGCGGTGGCGCCGATCACGATGCGACGCGGCGCGAACGGGAGGGCCACCGGGCTCACCGAAAGTTCCCGAATTTGAGCTCGACGCCGAAATCCTCCTTCCGAAGAAGGGCTATCGCGACCTGCAGCTCGTCCTTCGACGGGGAACTCACGCGCACCTGGTCGCCCTGGATCGCGGCCTGGACTTTCTTGAGCTTCGCTTCCTTGATGGCCGCGGCGACCTTCTTCGCGGTCTCCGAGTCGAGCGCCATCTTGAGCCCGATCTCCTTGCGCACCGTGTCGCCCCCGGCCGCGATGGTCTCCCCTTCGTCGAGGTTCTTCACGGGGACGCCGCGCTTGATGAGCTTTGTCTGCAGGACATCGTAGAGCGCCCGCATCTTGAAGTCGTCGTCGGCAACGAGCTTGAGCTTGCCCCCGGTCCGGTCGAAGTCGATCGCCGCCTTGGAGCCCTTGAAGTCGTACCGCTGCGCAATCTCCTTCTGCGCCTGGTTCACGGCATTGTCGACCTCCTGGAGGTCCACGCCGGTGGTCACGTCGAATGAGTTGGTGTCGGCCATGGGGGGAAACTAGACGGGCGGGCGGGCAGGCGGGCGGCCGAGCGGCGAAAAGCGCGCCCGCTCTCCAACGCTCCTGCTCTAACCGCCCGCCGGCCCGCTGTCCCGCCCGCCCGTCCCCCCAGGCCGAAGGGCCAGGTCAAAGGAGAGCCAAAGCAACTTCGAGACCGGGTACGTCACCACGGGCATCATGATCATCCCCAGCGGCACCCACAGTTGAATGGCGTCCCACGGCACATCCGGCCATTGGCGGAGCAGGATCACCACGAAGATGGCGACGAACAGAAACTCTCCCAACACCAGGTTGAAGAGCATCGCGCCCAGGAAGTAGTCATGTTCCCCGCGCTCCAGCAGCTCGTTGCAGTTGCCACAGCGCTCGCGCATGCGAAACCAGTTCGCGAACACCGGCCGACCGCCGCAAAACGGGCATCGAAGGGTGAACGAGCGCCCGAGAAGGCTCAAGATCCGCCGAAAGGTCGGGACCTTGAGGTTCAGCTCGTTGTTGGCCTCGGCGAGGCGGCGGGATTCGGGATCCAAGGGGGACGAGATGGACGAGGTAGACGAGGTAGACGAGGTAGACGAGGTAGACGAGGTAGACGAGGTAGACGAGATGGACGCCCCACCCTTCAAAAAATCTGGCGTCGGCGACGGTCCCGCGTCGGCTCTACTATCTCGTCTATCTCGTCCATCTCGTCAGCGCGGGCGCGCGCCCCTACCCGAGATACGACTCCAGTGCGCGAGCGCGACTCACGTGGCGCAGCCGAGACAGCGCCTTCTCCTTGATCTGACGGACGCGTTCGCGCGTGATGCCTAACAATGCCCCGATCTGCTCGAGCGTCATCGGCTCCTCGCCGTCGAGCCCGAAGTAGAGGCGCAGGATCTTGGCCTCCCGCTCCTTCAGGCTGCCCAGGGCCTCCTCGATCGACTCCGTCAGCGCCTTCTCGAACGTCTGTTCGTCGGGCGTGGGATTGAGGTTGTCGGGGAGGTAGTCGAGGAGCTTGTTGTCCTCGCCGGGCGTGAGCGGCGCATCGAGGGACAAATGCGCCTGCGAGATCGACATCGTCTTCGCGACTTCTTCCTCGCTGATGTCCATGCCATCCGCGATCTCGGCGTGCGTGGCTTCGCGCCCGAGTTCCTGCAGCAGCATGTTGGCGCGCTTGCCGATGCGGTGCAGCGTTCCCGCGCGATTCAGCGGCACACGGACGATGCGCGACTGCTCGGCGAGGGCCTGCAAGATCGCCTGGCGGATCCACCACACCGCGTACGAGATGAACTTGATCCCCTTCGTCTCGTCGAACTTGTGGGCGGCGCGGATCAACCCGAGGTTGCCCTCGTTGATCAGGTCCGACAGCGAGACGCCCTGGTTCTGGTACTTCTTGGCGACGGAGACGACGAAGCGGAGGTTGGAACGCACCAGCTTGTCCAGCGCTTCCTGGTCGCCGGCCCGGATGGACTGCGCGAGGGACACCTCTTCATCCCGCGTGATGAGCGGGTAGGCACTGATGTCCCGGAGGTACTGATCCAGCGATCCCTCGTCGAACGCGGAGCGCCGGCTTCCCGTGCGCGCCCCGGCGGCCTTGCGGCGGACTGGCGGCGCCTCGGGCGTCTCTGGGATATACGAATCTGTCACGAAATTGGTCTAGTGAATGCGTTCGCCAAGGCGATTCCAGCGCACTCGCGTCAGCCAGTCGAAACGCGAGATGGAGTCGGGTTCATAGCTGTAGTACACCACAAAGGGTCGTCCGCGAACAAGGGAATCGGGCACGAATCCCCAGTAGCGACTGTCGAGGGAGTTGTCCCGGTTGTCGCCGAGGACGAAGTACTTGTGCTCGGGCACGACGATCGGGCCCCAGTTATTCCTCGATGGATGATAAGCGATCGAGGCCTCCGCTGTCTTCACGAGGTGGTCACGCTGCCAGCGGAAGGACTCCCCCGAGAAGTCGTCATCGGGCTCGGTGCGCACCACGTACTGCTCGTTGACGTTCACGCCATTTCGCACGAGGACGCCCTCGTTCATCGACAGCGTGTCGCCGGGAACCCCGACGAGTCGCTTCACGAAGTTCTTGGACGGATCGGGGGGCCACTTGAACACGATCACGTCGCCGCGCTCCGGCGCGCGGATCGCCGGGAGCCGCGTGCCAGTCATGGGCAGCTCGGCGCCATACACCAGCTTGTTCACGAGCAGGAAGTCACCGATGCGGAGCGTCCCTTCCATTGAGCCGCTCGGGATCTTGAACGCCTCCATGATGAAGACATGGAGGAAGAGGAACAGGAAGAGCGCGAAGGTGAGCGATCGCGCCCACTCCCAGAGGAAGGCAGTGGGATGGTAGCGGGGCTGGTTCACGCGCTCGAGCGCCTCGGCGCGCTGCTCGGCGGTGATCTGCACCGCCGGCAGTTCCGATGTTGTGCTGACGCTCACCGTGGGTTCGCTCACGCCTGCTCCCTGACGACGAATCGTGCCCCGATAGCCTGCGCGGCAGTGCGCACGCTGTCCATCCCTGCCGCGTCCACGCGCGCCACAAAAACGGTGTGACGCCCCTCACTCGCCACGGCAGCCCCCTGGAATTCGACGCTCCGGAGCGCAGCGCGCAACCTCGAGGCAAGGTCGGGCATGCTCGCCGCACTCACGACGACCACGGCCGTCCCTGCCACCGACGCCACCTCACGCGTGGCGAGCGCACCCACCACCCGGTCAACCACGGACCTAACGAGCGCATCATCCACCTTCCGGTGCGCAACCCGTTCGGTCACGCGCCGGACCAACTCCTCACGCTCTGCAGGGGACACGACCATCGGAGTTCGGAATTAATGCCCTGTCCGGGAGGGAAGGAAGGGAGCCGGGAGCCACCCGCCCCCGGCCACCACTACACGTCGTACGTGTCGATCTGCGCCCGCTGCAGGCTCCCCGAGTAGTCGATGTAGCACACCTTCGTCTCGGAGTAGAACTCGTACACCTCCCACCCCCCTTCGCGGTGGCCGTTCCCGGTCTGCTTCACACCGCCGAACGGCAGGTGCGCTTCGGCGCCAATCGTCGGGGCGTTCACGTACGTGATCCCGTTGTCCAGCTCCGCCATCGCCTGGAATGCCACGTGCACGTTCGAGGTGTAGACCGACGACGAGAGGCCGTAGCGCACCCCATTGTTCACCGCGAATGCCTCCGCCGCATTGGACACCCGAACGACCGAGAGGAGTGGTCCAAAGATTTCCTCTTGTTCCAGGCGTGATCCCGGACGGACGTCGGTGAAGATCGTCGGCTTGAAGAAAACCCCGTGAGCCAGCTCACCATCCGTCGCTCGCGTACCGCCGGTCATGAGCCGTGCACCCTCCTCCCGACCGATGTCGACGTAGCGCTCCACCTTCTGCGCCGACTCCTCGTGAATGAGAGGACCCACATCGGTCCCCGCCTTCCGTCCATCACCAAGGCGCAGCTTCTCGACGCGTTCCACCAGCATGCCGACGAACTCATCGTGTACCGCGTCCTCCACGATAAGCCGGCTCGTGGCGGTGCAGCGCTGCCCCGTCGTGCCGAAGGCGCCCCAGAGCACCCCTTCGAGCGCGAGTTGGAGGTCGGCGTCGCGGAGAACGATCTGCGCGTTTTTCCCGCCCATCTCGAGCGAGAGTCGCTTGTGCATGCGACCGCAGGTCTCGCCAACCTTGCTGCCCGTCTCCGTCGATCCGGTGAACGACATTACCGGCACGGCGGGATGCTGGACAATCGCCGCACCTGCGTCGCCGAACCCGTGCACCAGCTGGATCACCTCGGGAGGCAGGCCCGCCTCGAGCATGATCTCCACGAGCGCGTGCCCGGTGTGCGGGACGTCCTCCGCGGGCTTGAACACGCACGCGTTTCCGCAGACCAGCGCCGGGAACATCTTCCAGGTGGGAATCGCCATCGGGAAGTTGAACGGCGTAATGATGCCGGCTACGCCGATCGGACGCCGGTACGACATTGCCCACTTGTTACGCAGTTCGCTGGGGACGGTGTGCCCAAAGAGTCGGCGCCCTTCGACGGCCGCGTAGTACGCGGTATCGATCCCCTCCTGCACGTCACCACGCGTCTCGGCGAGGGGCTTGCCCATCTCCCGCGTCATCAGGTCCGCCAACTCTTCCTTGCGGGCGGCCAGCAGGTCGCCGACACGGCGGAGCACGTCACCGCGCAACGGGGCGGGCGTCCGTCGCCAGAGTTCGAACCCGCGCGACGCGCTGGCAACGGCACGCTCCACGTCCTGCGCGCCGGAGCGCGGGAACATGCCGATGAGGTCGCGTCGGTCCGCGGGATTGCGGTTCTCGAAGTATTCGCCGGTCGAGGGGGCGACCCACTGGCCGGCAATGAAGTTCTGGAATGACATGACAGGAGCGTGGGACGGGGGGCAGGGCGACGACGCCCGATTGGCAGGGAGTCTATCGTGGTCGGCGCCACGGCGCGCCCGGACCGTCCCTATTCACAGAGCCAGACCGCAGGAGTGTCAGCCGTCGGACGCGCATACCCGATCCGGGGGAGGACCTGGTTCGCGGCAAGCACGGCACCCCAGACGACCAGGCCCAGCGACAGCAGGTGGCCGCGCCCCGACCGATGGCGCCAGGTCCACACCGCGCTCCATACCCCCGCGAGGCTGATCAACCCCGCGGACGCCAGGTACCCGATCAACGGCAGCCCGCAGCGCGTGCCATAGGGCCAGAACACGATGCCCACGCCAAGCGCCACGGCGAGGACGAGGCGCAGCATGACGCCGAACGTGGAAGTGCTCGCCTGCTTCTCCACGGCGACGGCCTTGGCGGCCGGCGTTGGGGCGCCCTTCGCCGGCAGCAGGGCCTCATCCGAGATCGACTCGAGCTGGCGGTCGATTTTCTTGAGTTCGTTCTCCCAGTCCTTGCTCACTTCTCACGCTCCAGGCCGTAGCGCTCGATCTTCTTGTAGAGGTTGGAGCGCGGCATGTCGACGCCACGCGCCGTTTCGGAGACGTTCCACATGTAGACGCGTAGCTTGTGCAGCAGGTAGGCACGCTCGGCAGCGTCCTTGAACTCCTCGAACGTCGCAAGGTCGAGCAGCGCGCCGAGTGGTGAACCGTCGACCGGCCTTGCCCCGGCGAGGCGACCGATGTCGGCCCCCGTGATGCGCGGTCCGGATCCGAGGATGAGTACGCGCTCGATCGTGTTGCGCAGTTCCCTGACGTTACCCGCCCACTCCATCTGCGTAAGGGCCTCGATCGCCGATGGATCGAGCGAGCGCGGCGTCGCGCCCTCGCGCGAGGTGAGCACGTTGACGAAATGTTGCGCGAGCAGCGGAATATCCTCGCGCCGATCGCGGAGCGGCGGCACATGCAGGGGCACGACGTTGAGCCGGTAGTAGAGATCCTCCCGGAACCGACCCGCCGTGATCTCCTCTTCGAGATTCTTGTTCGTCGCCGCCAGCACGCGCACGTCAACCTGCGCCCGCTTGCTGCCCCCGATGCGCGTGACTTCGCCGTCCTGCAGCACGCGCAGCACCTTGGCCTGGGCCGCGGTGCTCATGTCCCCGATCTCGTCGAGGAAGAGCGTGCCCTTGTCGGCCTGCTCGAACTTCCCGGCCCGATCGGCGATGGCGCCGGTGAACGAGCCCTTGATGTGACCGAACAACTCGCTCTCGATCAGCTCCGACGGGATGGCGGCGCAGTTCACCTCGATGAACGGTTTGTTCGCCCGCGTCGACTCGCGATGAATGGCGCGGGCGACGAGTTCCTTGCCGGTCCCGTTCTCCCCTGTGATGAGCACGCGCGCCGGCGTGGCCGCCACCTTCTCGATGCGATCCATCAGCGCGCGGATGGCGAACGACTTGCCGACGATCTCGTAGCGCGACTCGATCGACGCCCGAAGGCGGGCGTTCTCCTCCTGCAGCGACAGGTGCTGCCCGAGGTTGCGCAGCAGCACGAGGATGCGATCCGTATCGAGTGGCTTCTCGAGGATGTCGTACGCGCCGAGCTGCGTGGCCTCGACCGCGGTCTGGATCGTCGCGTGACCGCTGATCATCACCACGGTCGCCGACCGATCGAGCTCGCGGAGGCGCTTGAGGGCCTCGAGTCCATCCATGCCCGCCATCTTCACGTCCATGAAGACGAGCTGCGGGCGCCATTTCTCGTACTCCGCCAGTCCGTCGGCGGCCGAGGTTACCGCCTTGACCTCGTAGCCCTCGTATTCGAGGAGCTGGCCTAACGCGGACCGGACGCCAGGCTCGTCGTCGACGATGAGGATCCGCCGGCTCATGGAGTGGTCTTGTAAAGGACGACGCGACCGCGGGCGACGCGGATGTCGCCGACGTAGCGTGGCACGGCAAAGGTAATGGAGCGCCCTGAGCTCCCGGAGATCTCCCGTTCGCCATCGGCCCCGCGATCGAGCTGGCGGATCAGCGCCCCCAGCGCGGGACTCGGCACCTCGATGCCGCCGACCTTGAGCGACTGCACGTCGAAGGCGCCTCGTCCTCGCGCCACCACGCGCGGCCGCCCCGTGATCGTGACGGGCTGGCGGGCGGTGAGGAGTGCGCGGAGCGGCCCCAGGCCATCCACGCTGCGGAGTGTCGTCAGGTCCACCGAGGCCCGGATGCTCAACGCGTCACCAACGACCGACGTCTCCACGTCCTGCACGCCGGGCGGCAGTCGGCCTCCCGTCTCTCCAAGAATGAGCGCCGCGACCTCTCCTGGCGTGAGGGTCGTAAACACGTCGCCCTGCCGGCGCTCGAGCGCTTCGATCCGCTTGCGGGCTGGCGGACCATCTTCGGGCTCGACGGGGCTCCACGTGGTTTCCGGATGGAGTGGGCGCCCCGTAGCCCGTTCCCACCACAGCTCACGCGTCAGCCACCCGCCGAGCCCTAGGACGACGAGGAGAACGAGGCAGCCGACCTGTCGGAGGCAACCGGACATTCAGTGACCCTGCAGCGGAAAGGTGGCGAGGACATCGTAGCGAGGCCCGCCGGTACCCAAGCTACTCTGCATGAGGGCGACCTCGTGCACCGGCACCCTCAGGCGTACCCGAATTTCCGCCGCGCGTTGCGCCAGGACCGTGCCCTGGGACGTCGTGAGCGGGACTTTCACGCGGGCGAGGGTCACGTGGGGGCGGAACGGGCGCGTTTCTGCGGGTACGCCCAGGACCGCGACCGCCTGGTCGAGGGCCGTGGCGATGCCGATGAGTTGCGCCGTATCGTGCATGTCCATCCATACGACCCGGGGGCGCCTGAGATTCGGAAAGGCGCCGACGCCGCCGATGGTCACCTCGTGTGCCCGGGCGGCGCGCACGGCGTGCTCGCTGGCGGTCCGGATCGCGTCGACCGCGCCGGGTTCGACTTCGCCGAGGAACTTGAGCGTTAGGTGCAGGCGCGGCGCGCTGACCCATGCCAGCGCCGGGAGCGCCTCGCGCAGCGATCGCGTGGCCTCGGCGACGTCCTCCTGGAGCGGTGGTGCGAAGGTCAGGGCGAGGAAGAGGCGCACGACCCGCCGGCCGGTGGGAGAAGTTCGAGCGCGGCGTGGGTAAAGCCATGCTGCCGCGCGAGGTCCTGCACGCGACGCCGTCCGGCGGCGTCGAGTGCGATGGGCACGCCATCCGCCGGCCGCAGGAGGGCCAGTCCCTCGCGGGCGTCCACGTCGAAGGCGAAACCGGACGCTGAGAGCGCCTGCCGGAGCGCCTGGGCCGAGCCGTCGTTAGGCACCGGCCGCCACCACCCCTTCAAGCACGTTCAACGACCCGGAACGGAAGCCACGCACGTCGATGGCGACGCGCGCGTACCCCGCCCCGACGAGCGCGCCCCGCAACGTGTCGGCGGCACCGACCTCCATGAAGCGATCGAGGTCGCCGGGGGAGAGCTCCACCCGCGCGAGGTCACCGTGGTGCCTCACGCGAAAGTCCCCCAGCACCCCGAGGTCCCGCAGCGCCTGCTCCGCGCGCTCCACCTGGCGCAACCGCTCGGTGGTCACCGCGGTGTGGTATGGAATGCGCGACGAGAGGCACGGCGACGACGGCTGGGACCACGTCGGAAGCCCGCGTTCCCGCGACAGCTCGCGAATGTCGGCCTTCGTGAGCCCCACCTCGGCGAGCGGCGAGCGCACGCCCTGCTCTTTCGCCGCGGCGGTACCCGGCCGGTAGTCGGCGAGATCGTCCGCGTTGGTGCCATCCACCACGACGGCGAGGCCGCGCTCGCGCGCGATCGGCGTGAGGACGTGCCACAGCTCCGACTTGCAGAAGTAGCAGCGGTTCACCGGGTTGGCGGCGTACTGCGGGTCGTCGACTTCGTGCGTGTCCACTTCGAGCAGCGGGAAGGCGAACTCGCGGGCCACGCGGCGCGCGGTTTCCCACTGCGCGTTGGGGTACGACGCCGAACGCCCGACGACCGCCAGGACCCGGGCCGTGCCTAACGTCTCGACCGCCGCGGCCGCGAGGAAGGCCGAGTCCACCCCGCCGCTGAAGCCGACAAGCACGGAGCCGGCGTCGCGCAACCAGTCGTGGAGGCGCGCTGCCTTGTCGCGCATCGCGGCCGCGACCTCGGACGAGGCCATCGGGTGGGGGAGGGAGGGCACGCCAGTCATGCCGCAAGCTAGGCGGGGACTTCGGCGAGTGGCACCCGCGCCACGGCCTTGAAGAAGAGCGCTTCGCCCACGTGCGACCGCCCGATCGACTCGGCGCCCTCGAGGTCGGCGATCGTGCGCGCGACCTGAGCACGCGATGAAAGCCGCGCG
>JACMLI010000182.1 GCA_014379705.1 Gemmatimonadaceae bacterium | reverse complement strand
GGTCGGGGCGACGCGTCGCCGGCCCGTGCCCGCCAAGGCGGCCGCCGCTCCGTCGCAGCTGGCCCTGTTCGCGGTGGACCCGCACCCTGTCGTCCTGCGGTTGCGCGACCTGGACCCCAACGTGATCACGCCCCTCGAGGCACTGCGGCTCGTGGATGAGCTGGTGCGACAGGCCCGCGAGACCCGGGACTGAGGGTAGATTGGGGCATGCGTCGACACGATCTCACAGTGCGCGTCCTTCCGCTGGTCTTCACGATCGCCATCGCAGGATGCGACGTGGTGCAGGGGGCGGTGGACAAGCTCCGGGGCCCGGACACGTCACCACCGGATTCGCTTCCCGAACTCCTCAACGACTCGCTGCCGTTCCAGTACCCGATCAGCCTCTACATGCAACTCATCGACGATAGCGTGACGCTGCGCCTGCATGTGGACGAGTACGGCCGGCCGGTGCCGGAGAGCACGAAGGTCGAGGTGCACGCCACGCACGCCCTGTTCGATACGTCGGCGATGAACGGGTCGCGCGAGCTCACGTTCCGTCCGGCGATCCGGAAGGGGAAGCCGATTCCATACACCGTGCTCTTCCCGATCCAGTTCAAGATCCCGACGAAACCGATCGCACCTAACGACTCCACCGCCAGGAAGTGATGTCGACGCCAGTCATCCGTTCCGGGGACGGCGCGGCCGCATGAAGCCCCTGCGCATTACGCTCCTCCTCGGTGGGACGTCGAGTGAACGGGATGTGTCGCTCGCGTCCGGGCTTCGCATGGCCGAGGCGCTGCGCTCGCGGGGCCACGAAGTGACGGCGATCGACACCGCGCACGGCGTCCTGAGCGCTGCCGAACAGCAGGCGATGATCCAGGGCGGGGTGATGCGGACGGTGCCGCCGGACGTGCACGCGCTCGCCTTGATGGAGCGATCGCTTCCCCAGGCAATGAGCGGGCTGCCGGCCGCCGATGTCGTGATGCTGGCGCTACACGGTGGTCGTGGTGAGGATGGCACGATCCAGGCGCTGCTGGACCTGACCGGCGTGCCCTACACGGGGAGTGGCCACCTCGCCAGCGCCCTGGCGATGGACAAGGACCTGTCCAAGCGGCTATTCCAGAGCGTGGGCGTTCCAACGGCGAAATGGATGATGGCGCCGGTGGATATGGTGGAGGTGGGGAAGGCTTTCGGGTTTCCCTGCATCGTGAAGCCCTCCAAGCAGGGTTCCACGGTAGGGCTGAGCCTGGTGAAGCAGTCCGAGGAGCTCGAGGCGGCCATCAAGCTCGCGGGGGAGTTCGACAACGAGGTGATGGTCGAGGAGTTCATCGCTGGCCGGGAGTTCACGGTTGCCGTTCTGGGCGACCAGACCCTGCCGGTGGGGGAAATCATCCCGCAGCACGAGCTCTACGACTACGAGTGCAAGTATACGCCGGGGATGGCCCGCGAGGTCTTTCCGGCGGAGTTGACGGAGGAGGAGACTGGGAGGGTCCAACGCTATGCGCTGGCCGCCTTCAGGGTGCTCAAGCTCCGGGGGTGCGCGCGGATCGACTTCCGGCTGGGCCCCGACGGTGAGTTTTATTGCCTCGAGGCAAACACTTTGCCGGGAATGACGCAG
>JACMLI010000181.1 GCA_014379705.1 Gemmatimonadaceae bacterium | reverse complement strand
GATCGACGAGTGCACACGGGCCTCGTTCGCCCGCACGGCGCGTTCGTAGCGCCAGTACAGGTCGCCCACGCTCACGCGTCCGGCGGCCACGGCGCGAGTGGCGAGTGCGCCCGAGACCGCGGCCAGGCGTGCGTTGGTCTGCAGGGCACCCACGAGTCGAGGGATGGTGTCCGCTGCGAAGCGCTGGCCCGCGTCCGTGAAGACGAGGATCGTCCCCCTGGCTGCGCGGACACCCGCATTGAGCGCGGCAGCCTTTCCACCGGCGGCATCACCCTGGACCACGCGCACGGTACCTGGGGCGCCCGGGAGGGGCGTATGGAGCTGCCCAGGGCTGCGCCTGACATCGAGGGCCACCACGACCTCGAGTGATTCCGCCGGATATGCGCCGGACAAAATGTCCTGTACTCGCGCGATGATGGACGCGTCCGGATCGCGGGTCGCGACGATCACGCTCACCAGTGGGGTTTCTGAGGCTGTCGGATCGAGGGGGTGGCGCGCCCGCGCGCTGGCCAGCAGGCGAATGAGCGCCGGGTAGCCCACCCACGTGAACAAAAGGAGGCCTGCTGAGATGGTAAAAATCGCGATCACGGAGGACTGTGCATGCCGGGGAACGTGAACGCTATGGAAGCAAGAAGGACGCCGATGGCCGGTCCAACAGGACGCTCACCCTCGGGCTCGTCTAAGGCATTCAAATATAAAGCGTTAGCCTTGGGTGTGGTGCACGGCTTTGGGAGCGCGGTCCATAGGCGCCGCCTGGCCGGACCCGGCGACCGTCGCATCGAGCCAGCGAGGGCCGTCCTGCGGCAGCCGAGGGCCAGGATCGTGCCCTCCAATTGGCTCTCGTGACTCGACCCGAGCAGGGGGTCGGTCTTCGTGGGGCCGGGGGACGCCGGAAAGCTCGGTGGGGAACCGTCGGGTCGGGAGCATGCATTAAACGCAGGGGGAGCCCAGGGTTCGCAGAGGATTGCGTTGTTCCGGACCTGGGGATGACCTCCAAACGAGAAGGGCGAGGGATCTCTCCCCCGCCCTCCTCTCCCTACTGGCTGACAACGCTACGCTGCATGCGTGTCAGGTGAGGCGTTTCCTCCGGTCGCTGCCGGCGTCGAAGCAGTTGGCATCGAAACAGTCTCCTCCTGCCCCTCCACCTCTTCGCGCTTTGCTTCCCGCGCGAAGCGGGACACCGCCTTCCACGCAGCGAGACGCTGCGTCCCTTCCAGCAACGGTGCGACCATGTCGTCGAGCATGCGCACCATCTCCCGGCTCCGTGCGAACTCGAGCACAAGTCCTGACGTCGCCCCCGCGCGGCGGCCATTGCGCGCCGCCTTCCCTTCCAGCGCCTTGTTCAGCGCCTCCGCCGTCGATCGCATCTTGTCGACGAAGTCTTCGGCAAACCCCGCCGCGACGAACTTCGCCTTGTGTTCCTCGACGCGATCCGCGACGCCCATGGTGATTGCGATCAGCGCCTGGTAGCTGATCGAACCCCGGGGAAGCTTGAGCTGCGAGCGGAGCGTGGGATCGGCGGGGGACAACAACTTCGCCATCCGAACCACGGGCCGCACGAACTCGTGCTGCAGCTTCCGCGACAACTTCTTTGCTTCCTGCGCCGCGCCGCGGAACGCGCGAGTGCTGGCATCCTGCTCGCCCACCAGCGCGTCGAGCCGGTCGATTTCCCCGCTCAACGCGACGATGTGCGTGGCGAGGGGTCCTATCGCTGCCGGCCCCTCGATTTCCTTCCCCAGGAACTCGGGGATTCCCCGTAGTACCCGGAGGCCCTGCCGTACGTTGTTGCGCATAACACGTCTCCTTCCAATGAGCGCTTGTCCTGCCAGGAGCATCAGCGTGGGCCAGCGCTCGTTGACCCCTGCTGCGATCGATGGCGGAATTGCCATTTCTCCTGCTCCTACTCCTAAGACGCTCGCGATGCTCGATTCTTAGGTGGCTCTGTGAACAGGTTGTGTTCCTGCGGTGTCTCTTCGTTCGCCGATGTGTCTATCCTATCAACGCAGAAAAAAGCCGATTCTGAGCAGCGTTTCGGTGAAAAGTCGGATCTTTCGTGCCCCGACGCCCCCCGCAGCTGGTCTTTGGCGCATTCCGCTCGTGGGCGTTCGGCCTTCGAGGAAGCACGGGCCCCTCGGCGCGGCGCTCGTGGTCCGCGGAACATTTCGGCGAGGCCGCAACGACCGTCCTCACGCGGCGGCCAGTGGTACGGAGGATTTCACCAAGGGGATCGCCCGCGGGGAGATGGTATGGCCCGTTTCACCCGCGCGCGGTCGCCGCGGAAACGGGTACGGCGCGATTCGTCGGCACGAGGTCGTTCGTGCGCACCGGTATGCAGCACCGTGCCGGAGCGAAAACGCCTCGAAGGCCTGGTACGGAGCGAGGGGCCGGCGTTCCGCGGTCTCTCTCGGCAGGTACGATGTCGTGGCGTCCGGGTACGGCCCGTTTGTCGATCGGTACGGCCGGCGTTGGCAGGTCTACGGGATGGCGGCGGTTTTCCTGAGTGCCTTCGGGACTGGTATCACGCGCGTCGCGGGATCGATGGGGTGTCTGTGTTTCGGTAGGCTCGATGCCGTTGTGGTACGACGCCCTTCACGGGCGGAATGGCGCGCCTCGCGCTGATTCGGGCGTGCGTCGGGATGGTATGGGCCAAGTCCCGGATGGTACGGCGCCCTTCGACGACGGAATGACGCGCATTCGGATTGGTCCGCGCGATCATGCGATCGGTAGTGCGTCCATCGAGGGCGGGATGCGGCGTCTGCCGATTGGTCCGACGAGGCGGCAGGGTGATACGAGGCGCCTCGTCAGAGTTCTCGCGTGCCTGTCAGTGGAGATCGCGGGCTTCGGTGGAGGGACGACGGGCCTCGCAGGCGGGATGAGGCTTCTACGCTTTTGAGGGTGGGTATCCCGATCGCGATGAAAGGCGTTCGATCGGTACGAGGCCGCTCCGATTGGTATTGCGCGACGCCGATCGGTATGACGCGACTTCGGATCGTAGGAACGCGCGTGGATCGGCCTCCAGGGCCAGTCGATACGGGCCGAATGTCCTCCTGGGTGGCTTGAAGCGGCGACGGTTGCGCAACGATCAGGAGTCGATGGGCGACGGGGCCTAAATGAGCCGCAACCCCATCCGCCGGCGGATGAAGATTGCCAGCCCCAGCCCGCGCGCGACCGTCGCGATCAACGTCGCCGTCGCCGTGCCCAGCATCCCGAACATCGGCGTCAGGAACAACGTCAGCACGAGGTTCAGCGCCGCGCTCGCCCCGATGATCCGCGCGGCATCGCGCTGGTAGTCCGTCATCGTCAGCAGGAAGCCGGCGAGCGAGCCCACCAGGCTCACCCACGCACTCGCCGCCGCCAGCACCATCAGCACCGGATACGCCGCATCGAACGTCGGGCCGTACAGGCGCAGGATGGAGTGGCCGAAGAGCACGAGACCCAGGAGCACCGGTACCGTCACGATCGCACTCGCCGCCATCACCAGCCGCACCATCCGCTGCAACTCGTGCGTGCGGCCGCGAGCATGGAAATCCGCGATCATCGGCGCCGCCACGAAGTTCACCGACATCTGCCCGAAGTTGAGCAGCAGCGTCAGGCTCGACGCGGCGCCATACAGCGCCGACTCGGACGTGCTCAGGAACGTGCCGATGACGATGAGGTCGATCGTCTGCGACACCACCATCTGCGACACACCGACCACGATCATTCCGCTGACCGCCTTCCACCACGCGCTCTTCTCGTACGCGGGCTCGGCCACCTGCATCGGCTGGGGCCAGAGACGTCGCAGGAAGAACCACGTGAGCCCCAGGCTCGCCGTGGCAGCCCCCGCGTTCACCAGCACGCCCGTGGTGGCCGAGAAGTGCTTGCCGAAGCCAAGCCACGCGGTGCCGAGCACCAGCATCAACAGCAGTGGGCGCACGATCGTGCCGGCCACCAGGGCCTCGGCGTAGTGCTTGAGGCCCTGGAGGTAGGCGCCGTTGAGGATCAGGCGGGCGTTGAACGGCAGCAACACGCACGCCGCCAGCAGCGCCCCCGGCAGCTGCGGATGCTTGGTGGCCAGGCGGTCGTAGGCGATCACGACGATGATGGCCCCGACGGTCACCACCGCGAGGCTGGCCTTCGTCATCGTGAGTCGGCTCCACCTCACGAACCCACGCGCCAGCTCCCAGCGCTGCGTGGCCATGTACGCGCCAATGAATCGCGTGGCGGCCGCGTCGAGCTCGAGCCGCCCGAGCACCTGCGCCGCGTTCATGGCGGCGAGGGCCACGAGATAGACGCCAAAGGCCTCCTGCCCTAACGAGCGCGACAACACGATCTGCCCGACGAACGAGAGCCCGGCACCGGCCACCTGGATGACCAGCGACACCAGGGCGCCGCGCGTCATCGACGCACCCACGCCGCCGCCGCTCAGGCGCGCGCGCGCCCGCCGGATCAGGCCTCCGAGGCTGAGGGCCTCCGGGTCGGCGCCGTTCACGTGGCAGTCATTGGCGGTAACCTAACGCGACGCCGGACGGATCGCGCAGCCCGAGTCGGTGCCCGGCGTGACCAGCGCGCTCGTCAGCGCCGAGGCCACGGTCGCCGAGCCCGCATTGGTGAAGTGGACGAAGTCGGCGAAGGCACCGTCCCAGTGCCCCTCGAAGGCGCGCTCGAGATCCACGAGCGCCACGGCCGAATCCGCCGCTACCTGGGCGGTGCGTCGTGTCGCCTCGGCGTGGAAGGCCGGGATCACCTGCTGCGGCGCGCGCGGAAACTGGTACTCCCACGCAACCAGCAGGTCCGGGTCGTTGAACCCGGGCGCCATCGTCGCATTGACATACGTCGCGAGCAGCGGTTGCGCGCCAATGGCGCGCACGGCACCGACCGTCGCGCGCAGGTCGTCTTCGTACTGCTGCACACGATCGGCAGGGACGTCCTTGAAGCGCCAGTCGTCGGGATACTTCCTGAGCGTGAAGCGCGTCACGCGCTGGCGCGACCACGTGAGCAGTGGTGCGGGGGCCAGCGCCTTGAGTTGCGTCGAGACGCGGTCGACAAAGCGAAGGCTGTATGCCTTGCGGGGCCGCAGCGCGGTGTCGCTGCGGACGTTGCGCGCCAGCGCGGGCGCCCGGTCGTTCAGGTAGAATCCCGGCGACGCATAGATGACGACGACCGAGGGCTGGATCCGCGCGATGACCCGCGTCAGGTGATGCGCGAGCGAGGGCAGGGCCATGCCGGGAAGGGCTGCGTTCACGACCTCGACCTTCGGGGCATCGCTCCCCGGGCACGACGCCGCGACGCGTGAGCGGAGCGAGTCTTCCAGCTGGCGCGGGTACTCCTTGTTCGCCGCCTCGTAGAGGCCAAAGGTCTCCGATGCGCCCGCCGTCACGATGCGGACGACGCCCGGCGCGGGCGTGACCGGAATGTCGGGACCGCGGAAACCGAGGCTGTCGAGCTTCCAGCGACGGAAGATCGCGTTAGGCCGGCCGCGCGCGCCGACGGTGTCACGAAGCACGAGGTCATTCGACGTCTCGATGCGCGTCAGGATCGGCATGCCGTACGACACGCGATCCTCCACTCGGCTCGCCACTTCGAGCATGGCGAGTCCCACGACCACGATGGGAATCCAGCGCCATCGCCCACCCGGCGGGGGCACAACGACGGCCGGGAGCGGCGCTCCGGAAGACGAGGCAGCCATCGTCAGAACTGGAAGTAGAGGAAGGGCGACGAGCGCGTGCCGGCGATGATCGCCAGGCACGCGGCGAACGCCGCCACGAACGCGACGCGCCGCGGCCACGTGTCACGCACCTCGAGGTCGAATGCGTTCGGTCCGATCATCGACCACCACGCGGCAACGCCGATGGCCAGCGCGGCCAGGGTCGATCCCGGCACGAGGATGCCTTCGGTCGGCACGAACATCTGGCGCAACAATCCCGTGGCCATGGAGAACGACGTCGCCCGGAAGAACACCCAGCCGATCACCACCAGGAAGAACATGCCGAGTTGCCGCGCGACGCGTGGAAGGGCATTCCACTGCGTGTCGAACACGCGATAGGCACAGAGCAGCAGGCCGTGGTACGCGCCCCAGATCACGAACACCCACGACGCCCCGTGCCACAGGCCGCCGAGGAGCATCGTGATCATCAGGTTGCGATATGTCTGGAAGGTGCCGTTCCGGTTCCCGCCGAGCGGGATGTACAGGTAGTCGCGCAGCACGCTCGAGAGCGAGATGTGCCAGCGCTGCCAGAAGTCCGACGGGTCGAGCGCCTTGTACGGCGAGTTGAAGTTCCGGGGGATGCGGATCCCGAACAGGTAGCCGAGGCCCACGGCCATGGAGCTGTAGCCGGAGAAGTCGAAGTACAGCTGGAACGTGTAGCCCAGCATCGCCATCCAGGTGCCGAGCGTCGAGAGCGCGTCCCAGTTCTGCAGCGCCGGATCGACGAACGCGGCGATCGAATCGGCGATCAGCACCTTTTCCACGAGGCCCACGAGGAAGAACTGCACGCCGGGAACGATCCAGCGGGTGCGCGACGCGTTGTCGAGCGCCTCGAGGTCCGCCTCCACCTGGCGGAAGCGCACGATCGGCCCCGCCACCAGCTGCGAGAAGAGCGAGACGTAGGTCGAGAACTCGAAGAAGTTGCGCGTCGGCGTGATCACGCCGCGGTACGCGTCCACGATGTACGTGATCGTGTGGAACGTGTAGAACGAGATCCCGACGGGCAGGATGATGTTGAGGTGTGGCAGGGCCACGTCGGCCCCGAACCATCCCCCGATCCCGCGCACCGAGTCGAGTGCAAAGTTGAAGTACTTGAAGAACGCCAGCATCAGCAGGTCGACCGCGATCGGGATGACCAGGCAGAGCTTTCGTTGCTTCGGGTTCGTGTACTTGAGGAAGCCGAGCCCCGCGAAGTAGCTGACGAGCGTGGAGAACGCCATCAGCAGGCAGAAGCGCGGATCCCAGTACCCGTAGAAGATGTAGCCGGTCAGCGTCAGCCAGATGTACCGGGCCTGCTTGGCACGCAGTCCCCAGAACACGAGGTACGTGATCGGGAGGAACGCAAAGAGGAAGATGACGCTGTTGAAGAGCACGGCGCGTTCTCGTCAGGCAGCGACTGGAGGACGTGCCCCGAGGCCATAGGCTTCGAGGTACGCCTCGACCATCGCGGCGCGACTGTAGCGCGCGATCACGAGCTGGCGTCCTGCGGTCCCGATCCGGGCGCGCTCGTCACGGGATGCGTGCATCGCCGCGATCGCGGTGGCGAGCGATTCGGTGTCCTTCCCTGGCACGAGCCGACCCGTTTCGCCATCGGTGATCACCTCGGGAATGTCCCCCACCGCCGTGCTCACGATCGGTACGCCGGCCGACATGGCCTCCAGCATCGACATGGGCAGCCCCTCGGAGAACGACGACAACACAAAGAGGTCGAACGCGGGGAGCAGCGCACCGACGTCCTTCCGCCAGCCAAGAAAATGCACCCGCTCCGCGATGCCCGCGTCGGCGGCCTGCCGTTCGAGGGCGTCACGCTCGGCGCCATCGCCGACGAAGACGAGTCGTGCCGTCGGGTCACCCGGCGTGGCGCGCGCAAACGCATCGATCAGCATCGGGAAGTTCTTCTCTGGCGCGAGGCGTCCGACGGTCGTGACGAGGAACCCGTCCCCCAAACCGAGGGCTGCGCGCGCGGCCGCGCGCTCGGACGCCGTGGCCACCGCCAGGGGCATCACGCCAGTGGGGATCACGCGCAACCGGGCGGCGTCCACGCCGATCTCGTCCTGGTAGTAGCGCCGCATGCGCTCCCCGAGCACCACGAACTGGTCGATGGATCGCGACATGAAGCGCAACACGCGCCGGAAGTCGCCGCGCTCGAGGAGGTACTCGATGGAGTGTTCGGTGTTCACCAGCCGCGGTCGTCCGCCCATCCACGTCGCGGGCACCGCATACACCAACGGTCCGAAGCTGTGGGTGTGCACGGCCGCGGGCTTGAACGAGCGGATGGTCGAGGCCACGCGCACATGGAAGCGAGGATCGCGCAGGCGCCGCCCCCCCATGTTCACGAACTCCACGCCATGCTCGGCAAGGCGCGGTTCAAGGCCGCCGCCGCGATCGAGCCCGATCACGACCGAGCGAACGCCGCGGCCGACGAGCTCGATCGCGAGGTCCGCGCACATCGTCTCCAGCCCGCCGCGATCGATTTCGAGCACGACCTGGACCACCGTGGGAGACGGCAAGCCCGGGTTATTGCTGCGGTGTGCTCATGCCGTGGAACCCAGCGGGAACCGGCCGGCTTGAACGCCAACCGCGCATGCCGCGCAGCCGCGCCTGTGGCACTGTCTCGATCGGACGACCAGGGGTGCCCCCCCCGTGACCCATCATGGCGACTCCGATGGGAACTGCCGAGGCGAAATACACCATCGCGGAGTACCCGAGGGAGAGGAAGAAGCCGCTGCACATCAGCGAGAACAGTGACGCCTGGGCCATGTTCGCCCGCAGCAAGTCACGCTCCGCCTCAGGGCCGCCCCCCCGGGAGATCGCAAGCTTCGCTCGGCGTCGCGCGAGCACGCACGAGTACTGGCCTCCGAACAACATCGCGAGGAACCCGCCGAAGCCGATCAATCCCAGCTCCGCTGCCACCTGGATGTACATGTTGTGTGCGGCGGCCTGTCGCACGCCGAAGCCCTCGTTCTTCTTGCTCTGGAGCTCCTTGTACTGGAATCCGTCGATGCCCACGCCGAGCAACGGCGAACCTTTTATGTAGCTCACGCCGCGTTTCCAGATCTCCATGCGGCCGTCACGCGTTGTGTAGTTGTACTCGGTCGTGTCGAACGCCTTGCGCAGGCGAAACACCGCCTGTTCACCCATCGACAGGGCGGTGACGAGCGCGCCCGCCACTACCAGCAGGGTGAATTGGGCGCGCCGCTTGGGTGGCGCAAGGACGAGCAGAAAAGGCACGAGCGCCATGGCACTCAGCAACCCGCCCCGGGAACCCGTCTTGAGAAGACCAATCGCGCAAACCGGCAGGGCGGCCATACCCAGCCAGCGCGGGAGGCCCTTCTCCGTCAGCAGCAGGTAGATCGCCCACGGAACGGTCATGACGAAGAGCGATGCGGTCTCATTCGCGTCGTACGTGTACCCCATCTCGTAGCGGCCGGGCGCGGAACGGAGCAGCGCGTACATTCCCGCGAGCGCGACGTCGGCCACGAGGGCCGTGATTATGACGCGCGCCGCACGACGGTCTGCGAACACCGCCGCGGTGAGCACGAAGAGCAGGAGCGCGTTGTAGTACGTGCGCGAGAGGTAGTTGAAGCTCGCCTTCGGCCAGACGCCGGTCGGCATCGTGAGCACCGCGAACAGCACCACCACGGCCAGCCCCTTGGTCACCGGAGAGGCCAGAATGGAGCTGAGAATGTCCTTCCGGATTGCCGACACGGCCGTCGCGATCGCGATCATGCCGGTGAGCATGCCAAGGCGCAGAGGGCCGAGCTGCGGGACGATCTCGTGAATGCGGGCCATCGACACCAGCATGTACGCCGTCACAGCGAACACGAATGCCCGCTTGTAGTTGATGACCTGCTGGCCCTGGAATGGCAGGGCGCCTGCTGTCGCGTTCACGCTGTGAAGATGTGGGTGACCCTTCAAAATCCCGCCCGACGGACCAGGGGCAAGAATAGTACCCGCTCCCACGGAAGCGGCCGAGCTGCTGCCCCAACTGCTGAATCTGCCCAAACTGTTCGTATATCACAACTTGGACGCCCGAACCACCCGGAGTGTCACGCCCCCTCAACGGTTTCGAGACGCGACCTCCGACTAGATGTAGCCCAGCGACGCCAGCCGGCGACGAATCTCGTCTTCCTGGGTGTCGCGCTCTCCCGCCGCCTCGGCCGGGACCACACCGAGCATTTCCAGCGTCCGCATCACCTTCCAGGCGCCCTGATCCACCGACTCCTTCGACGAGTCAACGTACACTTCCGGGTTCACCGGAGCCTCGTACGGCGCGTTGACCCCAGTAAACTCCTCGATCTCACCTCGTCGCGCCGCTGCGTACATCCCCTCCACATCACGCTGCTCCGCGATCGGGACCGGGCAGTCGACATGCACCTCCACAAAATTCGTGGTGTTCCGACGAACCTCCTCGCGACTCGACTGGTACGGCGAAACGGCCGCGCAGATCGCAATGACCCCGTTCCGCGAGAGCAGCTTCGCCACGTACCCGATGCGGCGGACGTTCTCTTCCCGATCGGCCCGCGAGAAGGAGAGCCCGCGAGACAGGCTCTCCCGCACCTCCGCGCCGTCGAGGAGCTCCACCGCACAGCCGCGGTCGTAGAGTCGCTGGTACACCTCGCGAGCGACGGTACTTTTGCCCGACGCTGGCAATCCCGTGAACCAGACCGTAGCGCCCTTGAGATTCACGTAGGCTTCACGTAAGGGGTTGATCGCGCGCGAACTTCTGACGGGGTGAGAGCTAGCCAGTTCGCAACCGCCGGGCAACGCCCGAGGGCGTGCCTCAGATCAGCCCGATCAGGGGCCACCACAGCCACGCCACAACAAGCACGATGATGATCGAGGCGATCGTCATCAGCCCCCCTGCCTTCACCACGTCCATCATCCGCAGATAACCCGAGGCGAACACGATGGTGTTGGGGGCGGAGGAGAACGGCAAGGCGAAGTCGAGCCCGGCGCCGATCGACGTGGCGAGGGTGAGGGAGACAGGGGACGCGCCAAGCCGGCTCCCGAGGCTGAAGGCCAGGGGGAGCATCACCGCGACGGCGGCCGCGTTGCTCATGAACTCCGAGAGCAGCAGCGTCCCCACCACCACGAGGCCGATGGCCAGCAATGGCGGAATGCTCACGCCGGCCATGTAGCGCTCCACGAGCCAGGCCGCCCCCCCCGTCTTGTCGATCGCCACGCCGAGCGCGATTGCCCCGCCGTACATCAGCACGATGTTCCAGAAGATCCGGCGCTCGGCCTCCGCCCACGTCATCGTGCGGAACACGAAGAGCAGCACGGCGCCGAGCAGCGAGATGATCGCCAGGTCCACGCGATCGCCGATCAGCACCCACGCGGCGATCGTGAGGAGCACGATGAGGCCCACCGACCACTGGCGACGGTCTGCCTTTCCCATCTCGAGGACCGACCGTTCGAGCATGGTGCGCGCGGATCCGAACTGCACGTCTTCCCGCGGAAAGCAGTAGCGCAGGATGAAGGGGGCCACGGCGACGCCGAGGATCACCATCGGCAGCGACGCGATCACCCACTGTGAGAAGGTGATCGAGCGGCCGTACGACTCCTGCAGCATTCCGAGGGCGAGGGCCGCGCGCGTGCTTCCGAGCATGCTCGCGTTGGAGCCGATCATCGCGCCCCAGGCGAGCGAGAGGAACAACGTCTTCGCGTAGTTGCTCGAGAGGGGACGCAGGCGGAGCGCGATGGCCACTTCGATGGCGATCGGGAAGAGCATGGCCGACGTGGCCTGGTTCGGCATCCAGAGCGTGCCGAAGGCCGCGGCGAGCATCATGCCGTTGGCGAAGGCGTACGGCGACCGCTCGAAGTAGCGCAGGAAGAGGAGCGCGCAGCGCTTGCTCAATCCGCTGTCGACGAGCGCGCCACCGATGAGGAACACTCCGATCAGGAAGAAGACGGCCGAGCTGCCGAACGCCGCGAAGGCGTCGCTTGGCTTCATCGCCTTGAGCAGGCCGAGCAGCGAGATGGCGAGCAGCCCCGTCACGCCGAAGGGCACGATGTTCGTGACCCACAGGACGGTGCAGAAGATGAAGATCGCCCCCGCCGTCTTGCCCTCGGCGCTCAGTCCGGGGGGCAGGGGCGCGAAGAGGATCCACAGGGACACGATCGTGCCAAGGGCAAGGATCGCCCGCTGTGCCCAGACTTGCCACGCCGGCTCCGTCTCCTCGGGAGGGAGCGTCGGTGGCGTGGTGGAGCGTCGTTCCTCGGGCCATCGGAAGTTCTCCGACGCGCTCGTGGGTGCGTCAGCTCGCAGGCCAGCCTCGGGGACGGGCGCTGTCATGTTCAGCGCGCAACGGCCACGTGCCGGGCCGCGATGGCGCGCCTGAGCGCCTCCACATGCTCGTACGCGAGCCGCACGCGCCCCATCAACCGCCCTTCGTTCACATCGCCATGGTCATCGGAGCCCCCGGTGATGAGCAGGGAGAGCCGCGTGGCGAGGGAATGAAAGCGGGCCGTCGTGGTTTCGTCGTGCTGCGGGTAGTAGACCTCGATGCCGTCCAGCCCGTGCCCGGCGAGTGCGAGGAGTTCGTCGTCGGTGAGCCCGGTGCGTGCGGGATGCGCCGCGACGGCCACCCCGCCGGCGTCGTGGATGCGCTGCACCGCTTCGACCGGCGAGATCTTGACGCGCTGCACGTAGCAGCGGCCTCCATCGAGGATCAGGTCGGGGGTGAAGGCGGACTTCACGTCGGGGACGATGCCCGCTTCGACCATCGCGCGCGCCACGTGCGGCCGGCCGATGTTCTCGGGGCCTCCCGCGATCTCGACGACGCGATCGAACGCGACCTGGTACCCGAATTCATTGAGCTTCTGGACCATGCCCCATGCGCGCGCGAAGCGGCCATCGCGAAGGGAGCGGAGCGCGTGCCTGAAGGCGGTGTCGTCCCGGGAGACGCCGTAGGCGAGGATGTCCACCTGGCGCTCGTTCTCGTCGAGCGTGGAGATCTCGCAGGCGGGAATGAGTTCAATCCCGACCGCGAGCGCCGCGGCGTCGGCTTCATCGACGCCGTCGAGCGTGTCGTGATCCGTGAGGGCGATGGTCGCGAACCCCATCGCGTGCGCACGGCGCACGACCTCCGACGGAGTATCAGACCCGTCGGAGGCCGTGGAGTGCAATTGCAGGTCGGCGTCCCGGCCGTGGCCGGGAGGACGACGGTGATCGCTCATTTCGCCCCGGCGGCCGCTGCCTGTTCCTGATAGGCCGTCATCAGGATGCGGGCGAGTTCCGGACGCGTGAACTCGGGGGGTGGGAGTTCGCCGGCGTTGAGCATGTCACGCACCTTGGTGCCGGAGAGCGAGACGTGGTGCGACTTGTCGTGCGGGCAGGTGCGCGACGATGCCATGTTGCCGCACGTGTTGCAGAAGAACGTGTGCTCGAACTTGAACGGAATGATGCCGAGTTCGTGGGGCGGGAACGAGTCGATCAGGACCTGCGCGTCGTACGAGCCGTAGTAGTTGCCCACGCCGGCGTGGTCACGACCAACGATGAAATGCGTGCAGCCGTAGTTCTTGCGCGCGATCGCGTGCCACACCGCCTCGCGCGGACCTGCGTAGCGCATGGCCGCCGGGAAGACCGAGAGCATCGCCCGGTTCTTCGGGTAGTAGTGCTCGAGGATCGCCTCGTACGTCTTCATGCGCGTGTCGACCGGCACGTCGTCGGACTTGGTGGCGCCAACGAGCGGGTGCAGCATGAGCCCGTCGACGCTCTCCATCGCGACCTTCTGCAGGTACTCGTGCGCCCGGTGCACCGGGTTGCGCGTCTGGAACGCGACGACGGTCTTCCATCCGAGTTCGTCGAACTTCTTCCGCGTCTCGAGCGGGGTCAGGCGGTACTCGTTGAACTGGTCGTAGTCCGGACGGGCGACGATCCACACCGGACCACCGAGGTAGGTGTCCCCCTGGTTCATCACGCGGGCGACGCCGGGGTGCGCCATGTCATCGGTGCCATAACACGCCTTCACCTCGCGCGTCTTGTCCGGCGAGTAGATGTCGTTGATGGTCATCACCGCGAGGATCTTCCCCTCCTTGTCGGTGAGGGCGATCTCCTGGCCCACGGTGAGGTCCTTCGCGCGCTCCGAGGAGGTCGCAAGGTTCACCGGCATGGCCCACACGAGTCCATCGGTGAGCCGCATGGAGTCGACGACGGTGTCGTAGTCCGCGCGGCGCATGAATCCGGTAAGCGGGGAGAGGGCACCGTACCCGATCATCTCCAGGTCGGCCATTTCGCGCTCGTCGAGCCCGAACTTGGGCAGGTGCTTCGCACGCGCGAGCGCTTCCTTCTGCGCATCACCCTTGAGTTCGCGGTCGACGAGCACGCCGCCATGCGGGACGCTCGGACCCGGGGTCTTCTTTGCCGCTTCGACCTTCTTCGATGCATCGGAGCCGATCCCGACCACGGTGCCCAGGCCCTTCGAGATGTAGCCGCGCTCCTCGAGCAGGTTCATCACCTTGTCGGCGCTCTCCTCGATGGACTCCTTGTCGGTGTCGAGGATGAGTTCGGGGTTGGTCGGCTCTTCGTACGGGTCGTTCACGCCCGTGAAGCCCTGGATCTCCCCGGCCATGGCCTTCTTGTACATCCCCTTCACGTCACGCTCGACGAGGACTTCGAGCGGGGTGCGGACGTAGATCTCGAGGAAATTGCCGATGTCGTGGCGTGCCTTGTCGCGCATGGCGCGGTACGGCGAGATGAAGCAGCTCAGCACCACGACCCCGTTCCGCGTCAGGACCTGGGAAACGAACGTGACGCGTTCGATGTTCTTGTCGCGGTCCTCCTTGGAGAATCCGAGGTCGCGGCAGAGCGTCTGGCGGACGACATCGCCGTCGAGCCGCTCAGACAGGATGTGGCGGCTTTGCAGCATTTCATGGACGCGCCGGGCTACGGTGGTCTTGCCGGAGCCTGAAAGCCCTGTAAACCAGAGAGTTACGCCTTTGGACATGGTGTTGGAGATGCGTGACGAGGAGGAATAGCCGCCTTGGCGACCATGGCACGAACGGAGATGAGCCCTGTTCTTGCAGAAACGGGACCGCAAGGAAGCTACGTTACGGAATCCTCAGGAAGACGTTTATAGGGTGGCTCGGGTAAGCTACCCATGTGATGAGACCAATCCGGCCAACGCCGAGGAGAGAGGAACGCATGTATATCGGTCCCGATGCCCTGATGCCCCTGGCGTCTGCCCTGGCCGCCATTGCCGGCTTCCTCCTGATGTTCTGGAAGCGCGTCGTCGGCGCCTTCAAGTACCTCTTCCGGAAGAAGTCGCCAGAGGCGTAGTCCGGGCGGCACCGCTGCTCGTTCGAGTCCGGGCCGCAGCATCGCCGCGGCCCTTCCCACCGAAGCCCGATGGCCCTGAAGACGATAGTCATCGGATTCGATGGTCTTTCTCCGCAGATCGCGGAAGGAATGATGACCGCCGGGGCCCTGCCCACCTTCGCGCGATTGCGCGAGCTCGGTGGGTATGCGCGGATCGCCACCACGGCCCCAGCGCAGACCCCGGTCGCCTGGTCCACGTTCGCGACCGGGCGAAACCCCGGTGCCCACGGCATCTTCGACTTTCTCCGCCGCGATCCCCGGCGCTACCAACCCGACCTGGCTCTGTCTCGATTCGAGCAGCGCAGTCGACTCCTTCCGCCGAAGGCCATCAACCTGCGGTCGGGGGCGACCATCTGGGAGCGGCTGGGCGAGCAGGAGATCCCGTCGGTCGTCCTCCGATGCCCCTGCACCTTCCCCCCGGAGCCCTTTTCAGGGCGCCTTCTGGCGGGAATGGGTGTGCCCGACCTTCGTGGCGGCATCGGAACGGCCACGTTTTACAGTACTGTTGCCGAATCGGCTGGTGAGAGCGAGACGCTGCAGCGCCTTGTTCCGCAAGGCCGCGGATTCCGTGCAACACTCGCCGGCCCGCGGCGCAATGCGACCGCTGACCTCACCACGCCGCTTTCCGTCGAGCCCCAGCCGGGAGGCGCATACGTGGAAATCGGCGAAGGTGCGTCCTCTGTCCGAACCGCGCTCGTGATCGGCCAGTGGAGCGATTGGCTCCGCGTCCGATTTCGCATCGGACCCCTCATGGCCGTGCACGGCCTCGTGCGCCTCCTCCTCGTGCGTCGCGACCCCGCCATCGAGCTCTATGCGTCTCCGGTGAACTTCGATCCAAAGGCGCCCCCGTTTCCCATCAGTCACCCGTGGACATACGCGGAGTCGCTGGAGCGTGACATTGGTACGTACAGCACGCTGGGGATGCCGGAGGACCACACCGGGCTCTCCAATGGTCGTTTCGACGAGGACGCATTCCTCGCCTCCTGCGATCTCGTCATGCGAGAACGCGAGGCCATGCTCCGGCACGAACTCTCGAGGCTCGAGCACGGACTGCTTTTTTGCCTGTTCGACACGCCCGATCGCATCCAGCACATGTTCTGGCGGTTCAGGGAGCCCGATCATCCAGCCAACGCTCGGCATGCGCTCGATGCGCGCTATCGTCTGGTGATCGAGGACCACTACCGCCGCTGCGATGACATCGTCGGGGAGGTGCTGCGCGCGGTCGACGACGAGACCACGCTCATGGTGCTCTCCGATCACGGCTTCACCAGCTTCCGACGCGCGATCAACCTCAATGCGTGGCTCGCCGACACGGGGTGGCTGGCGTTGCGCGCCGATGCCAGCCGCGATGCCTCTGGCGCCGACTTCTTCCATCAGGTGGACTGGTCGCGCACGCGGGCGTATGCGTTGGGATTCGGCGGGATCTACCTCAACGTCGCTGGACGGGAGGGGCAGGGGATCGTTGCCCCAGACGATCGCGCCGAGACCGCCTCACGACTAGCGGCGGCCCTGACCGGACTCCCGGATGCCGAGGCGGGAGCGGTCGCGATCATTGGAGCCGATACGCGGGAGCGCCTCTACGCCGGTCCTCGCGAAGACGAGGCCCCCGACGTGGTGGTGCGCTGTGCCGACGGGTACCGCGTGTCGTGGGGCACCGCGCTTGGCGCGGTGCCGCCAGGGTGGTTCGAGGACAACACACGAAAGTGGGCGGGAGACCATATCGTGGACCCCGCGATTGTCCCTGGCATACTGTTCACGAACCGCTCCCTCACGGAATCGGCCCCACATCTGCTGGATTGTGCACCGACCATAGCGGCGACCCTCGGCGCGGAAAATCACGCCGACTTCGAGGGCCGCTCGTTCGTCCAGCAAATGCGGCGCCCACCACGGAACGCGTCGTCATGTTGAAACGCACACTTGCGATGGAGATGGCGTGACGAGTTCGCCCTCAGTCGAGACTCACGGCAGTATCGCCCCTGGCCAGGTCCGCTTCCGCGGACTCGTGCTCCGGAGCCTCGCGTTCGGCGGGCTGGCCGGTGCCGCCCACGTCGCGTTCGCTTCGCGCCGGTTCTACCTCAAGGGAGACTTCGCCTGGGCCTCGCGCGACCTGATCTGGATGTCGCCGGTGGCGAACGCGGTGCTTCTCGTCGCACTGAGCGTCGTGCTCTGGGGCATCGGGAAGGCGAGCTCCGGACGCATCCGCCAGGGGACGCTCGAGGGCGTGCTCGCCGGGGTGGCCGTCCTTGCCATTCTGCTTCTCCTCGGTGGGTTGCACGTGGGCGCGACCTTGCTTTTCGCCGTCGGGCTCGGGGTGCAGCACGCGCGCATGGTGCACCGGGGCTCGCGACTCGTGACGCTGTCTACCGTGAGTGGCATCGGGCTTTTTGTCGCGTTGCTGGCTGGTGGCCTGGTGGAGCGTGCAACGCGGGACGCGCGGGCCCGCACGATCGCGACCTCGGCGGCGCCAGCGGGTGCGCCGAACGTCGTCGTGATCCTCTGGGACACGGTGCGTGCGATGAGCCTGAGCCTCTACGGCGCGCCGCGCCAGACGACGCCCGAGCTCGCGCGCCTCGCGACGCGCGCCACGACCTTCGACTGGGCGATTGCCCCGTCACCGTGGACGCTCCCCTCGCACTGCTCGATGTTCACCGGCCTGCAGCCGGGCGAGCACAGCTGCCGGTGGG
>JACMLI010000180.1 GCA_014379705.1 Gemmatimonadaceae bacterium | reverse complement strand
TTGCCGCCCTCGCCGTAGCGAGCCGGATGCTGGAGCGCGGGGCCGATCCGATCCGCGTGGCCGCCGCCGGCGCACTCGTGGGCATCGGCGCCTTCTCGGCCGTGATTTTTGCGTCACCGCTGGCGTCCCCGTTGCTCTTTCGCATCGGGACGGTGGCCATGGGCGCCGGCAACGGATTGTTTGCCGTCGGCACGCTCACCGCCGTGGTCGGACTCGGGGATCGCAACATTGTGGGCCTCGTGATCGGGGCGTGGGGCACGGTGCAGGCGACGAGCATCGGCTTCTCCCTCGCCGCCGGCGGGATCCTCCGCGACGTGATCGCGGCGCTCGGCGAGCGTGGCATGCTCGGTGCCGCGATGAGCGGGACCTCGGTGCCCTACAGCGTTGTGTACCACCTGGAGATCGGGCTGCTGTTCGTCGCGCTCATCACACTGGGGCCCCTGGTTGCCTCGCGTCGTGCGCGGCGGAACGCCCCCGCCTCGCCGGCTCGCTTCGGACTCGCAGACCTTCCTGGCTGAACCCCCTCACTCCCACGAGGTACCCATGACCCCGAACTCCTCCGGCCCCCTCGACCTCGCACAGATCGCGTTGTACGCGTTCTGGTTGTTCTTTGCTGGCCTCGTGTTCTACCTGCGTCGCGAGGACAAGCGCGAGGGGTACCCGCTCGCCACCGAGTCGGGACGAGAGCTGCACGGATTTCCGCACACGCCATCACCCAAGACCTTCGCTCACCGTCCGGAGGAGCACGACGCATGACCGCCCCCATCGAATACGACAACCCCCTCCTCTCCAATCGAGGACCCGCGTCGTACGCCAATCGCGCCGACGTGCCTGACCGCACGTACGATGGTGAGGCGAAGATCGTGCCCCTGCGCGCGGCACCGAACTTCTACCTCGAACCGAGGGATCCGGACCCGCGCGGCTACGAAGTGATCGCGTGCGACGGTCACGTCGCCGGCACGGTCACGGACGTGTGGATCGATCGGTCTGAGCCGCAACTGCGCTACATCGAGGTCGCCGTACCCGGGCGCGACGGCGTTGCACTGGTTCCCGCCGCCATGACGAAGGTGGACACACGCCTGCGCTCCATGAAGGTCGCGTCGATCACGGCTGCGCAGTTTGCGGAAGTTCCCGCGACGCGTCATCCGGAGCGCGTGACCCTGCTCGAGGAGGATCGCATCATGGCGTACTTCGCCGCCGGGCACCTCTTCGCAACGCCGAGCCGAATGGAACCCCTGATATGAGCCTCGCATCCGGCGACATCATAGAAGGTGTCGAGGAGCGCCTGCAGCCTGGTGAGCGGCTCGTGTGGACCGGAAAGCCGGAGCGCACGTACCTCGCGCGCCACGTGTTGCACGTGCGCGGCCTTCTCGCCTACTTCGTTGTTCTCCTCATTGTCCCGGCGGTGGTGGCGGCCAGCGGGGAGCGCCTGACGGCGCTCGTCGCCTCGGCATGGTGGGTCGCGATGATCGGGGGTGGCATCGTGTTGTTTGCGTGGTTCCTCGCAGACATGATCTCTCGCACCTCGATCTACGCCCTCACCGACCGACGCGTGGTGATGCGCATCGGCATCGCCATTCCCGTCACGCTGAACCTGCCACTGGATGCGATCGAGAGCGTGGCCATGCGTGAGCGCAGTGACGGCTCGGGAGAACTCGCGCTGCAGCTCCAGGCAGGTCAACGCTTCGCCTACGCGCTCCTGTGGCCACATGCGCGTCCCTGGCAGCTCAAACAGCCACAACCCACGATGCGTGGCATTTCCCAGGTGGCAGCGGTCGGCGCGATGTTGCGGCGCTCCCTCGGCGGCAGCGCCGAGCCCGCGGCCCTGCGTGTCACCTCGACAGAGGTTCGCCCCACGCAACCTGTGCTTGCGAGGCCGTGAGTCATGCAAAGAGAAGAGTCGGCGGGCCTGCCCCGCCCCGTACAACGCGGGCTGATCCTGCTCGCCACACTGGCCATCGTGCTCGCCGCGGTGGCACGCCTCACGGGCTCGGGGCACGTCACGCTCGACGGGTCGCGTCCCGAGCAGGTGCGTCTCCTCACCTTTGCCGATGCGCCCGACGGCACGGTGTCGGTGCGGGACGCGTCCACGGGACTCGAGATCGGCACCCTGCCCAGCGGAAGTGGCGGCTTTGCGCGTGGCGCGCTTCGCGCGCTCGCCCGCGAGCGTCGCCTGCGGGGCCTCGGTCCCGACGCCCCGTTCGTCCTTACCCGATGGACGGGCGGGCGTCTGACGCTCGATGACAGCTCGACCGGCGCCCACGTGGAGCTCGGCGGCTTTGGCCCCGACAACCAGGTAGCGTTCGCCGGGCTCCTCGCCGCGCGTTAGGCAGCCCCGGAAGCGCCGCGCGCCAGCTCGGCAAGGCGCGCGGCGGTGAGTTGGTGGTCCTTCCGGAGCTGGTCCTCGCGGGCCAGGCGCTCGACGAGCATATGGTAGCCGACGAGCCCCTGCGTGACTGCCAGCGATTGACTGCGCCGCGACTCCACGCCATCCACGAACGCGCCCGTCGTCTCCGGCACCCGCAGCTCCAGTGCGGGATGCTGACGCCAGATCGCTCCCTGGATCGCGACGGCCTCGGACGCTGATACGGTCCCGGCAATCTCGAGAAGCTCCACGAGCCGTCCGTGCTCGCGTCCGACGGCGAGCCGGAGCACGCCGCCTGCATCCCCCGCCGCCTGCTGGAGGCGCGTGAGGTCGGGGTGCGCCAGCGTCGAGCGCAACGTCACTCGTGCGTTGAGGTGCTCGGCGTCCGCCGGTTCGGCCGGGGGAAAGAACCGCACCACGAGGTCCGCCCATGCTTGCTGCGTCCGGATGAACGCCGCGGAATCGGATTCGCGTCGCTCAAGTTCCGCGAGCACTTCGTCCGGTGTGTAGCCGCGCTTGGCGCAGTCGCGCGAGACCTTCCAGCGACGTCGCAGCGTCTCCGGGGGATCCAGGAACACCTTCACCTGGTAGCAGTCGCGCATCGCCGGCGTGTGGAATCCGAGCAAGCCTTCCACGATCACGAAGCTCCGCGGCTTCACGTACGTGGGGGCATCGAAATCGCCGACCTGGTGATTGTAGACCGGCTTGAGGATCGGGCGGCCGTCGGCGAGGGTCTCGAGGTGCTGTTCGAGGATGTCGATGTAATTGCAATCGGGGTGCAGCGGCGTGATGCCCCTGGCCTTCCGCTCCACGCGATTGTACCGGTGGTAGTCGTCGGTGCAGATGATCGTCACGTGTGCGTCACCGCCGAGCAGCTCGGCGACACCGGTGGACATGGTCGTCTTGCCGGCCGCGCTGTCACCAACGACGCCGAGGAGAATGGGGCGATGCGGCATCGAGGTTCAGGTGCCCGCGAGTTGCGGGTCTGTTGCGTCCGGTTGCGGTGCGGTGGCGACCTCGTGATCGGTGAACACGCGACTGGCCCGGAAGTCGGCCGCATCGATGCGCGACAGTTCCAGGACGCTCACAGGGGTGGGCTGCGAGACCAACCGGTTGGCATGGCGAAGGCGGGCGCGGTCGATGGCGTTGCGCACTGATCGCGCATTGGCAAAGAGCGGTTGCTGGACGCGCAGGGTCAGGTACTCGCGCAACGCGTCCCGCGATGCGTCGTCGAGGACGTACTCCTGTTCGCGCACCATCAACTCGGCAATGGCGAGCAGCTCGTCGATCGTGAAGTCGGGGAACTCGACATGGTGCGCGATGCGTGAGCGCAACCCGGGGTTGGAGTGATAGAAGGCTTGCATACGGTCTCCGTATCCAGCGAGGATGAGCACGAGATCGGCGCGCTCATTTTCCATGGTTTGCATCAGGATATCGATTGCTTCGCGACCGTAGTCGCGTTCGTTCTCGGGGCGGTGGAGATTGTCGGCCTCGTCGATGAAGAGCACGCCGCCCATGGCCCGCTTGAGAACCTCGCGCGTGCGTGGCGCGGTATGCCCGACGAACTGGCCGACCAGGTCGTCGCGTGAGGCGGCGACGAACGTGGGCCGGCGGACGTACCCGAGGTCGTGCAGGATCGCCGCCGTGCGACGGGCCACGGTCGTCTTTCCGGTGCCGGGAGCGCCCGTAAAGCTCATGTGCAGCGTGGGCGCACCGGCCGCGAGTCCCGCTTCGCGACGCAAGCGCGCCACAAGCAACAGCGACGCGATCTCGCGAATGCGCTGCTTCACGGGTGCCAGCCCGATGAGGTCGCGATCGAGCGCATCGAGCAAGGCCCCGATGTGCGAAGCACGCAGGCTCGCCCCGATGTCGATGGGCGCGTCGGCTCGCACGGCGTCGCCCACCTAACGCTCCGCCCCGTTGCGATATGGCCGCGAAGGGCCGGGCACGTGCGTGACTCCGTAGCGCTGGCGACGGTCCTCGGCCTCCACGCGCGTCAGGCGCAGGCTGCCCTCATCGGCGGGACGCGTTACGAGAAAGCTGATGGCCGTCGTCTGCCGGCCGTACGAGCGATCGAAGGCGGACACCTTGATGTAGTGATCGGGAGCAGCCTTCCGGCACGCCGCGAGCGACGCCATCACTTTCGATGGAGACACCTCATCGAAGTGCGGCGTGCCCCACATTTCCCAATAGACGTTCCGCGGATGCGGATCCGTGGTGTACTCGATCGACACGGGCCAGTCGTTGTCGATGCAGTACTGGATCTGCCTCGCGATATCGTCGTCGCTCAGGTCCGGCAGGAAGGAGAACGTACCCTGGGTGATTCGCATCGTCGTCACACGCTGGGGGTGGCGACCGCGTCGGGCACGTCGGTCGACTCGAACTCGAAGGACACGTCGCTCCAGAGGTCGAGGGCCTTTCGCAGCGCCGGAGACCATGTGGCGGCTCGCAGGAGCACGTCCCCTCCCTCCGCTACGATGTCACGCCCCTCGTTGCGCGCCTGGATCAGCGCTTCCACG
The DNA here is from genome assembly GCA_014379705.1 of Gemmatimonadaceae bacterium. Lineage (GTDB taxonomy): Bacteria > Gemmatimonadota > Gemmatimonadetes > Gemmatimonadales > Gemmatimonadaceae > RBC101. The sequence goes on along the minus strand of JACMLI010000180.1, from coordinate 2,617 downwards.
GCCACACGGTTCGCCGTGGCACCGGCCGCGATCCCATCCTCGTGACCGATGGTCCCGCCACCGAACTGCAGCACAACGTCTTCGCCGAGGTAGTGCAGCAGCTGCGGCATCTGCGCGGCGTGGATGCCCCCCGACGCCACCGGCATCACGCCGGGATGCGACAGCCAGTCCTGCTCGAAGTAGAGACCCAGCGTGGGATCAGGGGCAACCAATCGGTCGCGCAGCGTCTTGTAGTAGCCACGTACCGCGTTCGGGTCCCCTTCGAGCTTGCCGACGATCGTGCCGGCATGGATGTGATCGACGCCGGCGAGTCGCATCCACTTGGCGAGCACGCGAAAGCTCACGCCGTGCGTCTTCTGGCGCGTGAAGGTGCCATGTCCAGCGCGGTGCAGGTGCAGGATCACGCCGTTCCTCCTCGACCACTTCGCCATCGACTGGATCGCGGTGTACCCGACCGTGAGGTCGATCATGATGATGACGCTGCCGATCTCACGCGCGAACTCGGCGCGTTCATACATGTCCTCCATCGTCGCCGCGGTCACGTTCATGTAGTGACCCTTGATCTCTCCCGCTTCGGCGGTCGCGCGGTGCACCGCCTCGATGCAGAAGAGGAAGCGATCGCGCCACCGCATGAAGGGCTGGCTGTTGATGTTCTCGTCGTCCTTCGTGAAGTCGAGTCCCCCACGCAGCGCCTCGAACACCACGCGACCGTAGCTGCGCGCCGAGAGGCCGAGCTTTGGCTTGACGGTGGCGCCGAGCAAGGGGCGGCCGAACTTGTTGAGGTACTCGCGCTCCATCACGATGCCGTGCGCCGGGCCCTGGAAAGTCGCCGCGTAGTGCGGCGGGATGCGCATGTCCTCGAGCCGAAGCGAGCGGAGCGCCTTGAACCCGAAGACGTTGCCGATGATCGACGACGTGAGGTTGGCGATCGATCCTTCCTCGAACAGGTCGAGCGCGTAGGCGATCCAGGCGATGTATTGGTCAGTGCCTGGGACGGCCTCCACGCGATAGCACTTGGCCTGGTAGCGCTCGTATGACGTGAGACGATCGGTCCAGACCACGGTCCACGTCGCCGTGGAGGACTCGCCAGCCACGGCGGCGGCGGCCTCGATAGGATCGACACCATCCTGCGGCACGAGCCGGAACGCGCAGAGCACGTCGGTGTCGGCCGGCACATAGTCGGGATTGTAGTAGCCGAGCTGGGCATAGGGCGTCACGCCGGACGCCCACCGCGCCTGTCGGGGGTCACTGCTGTCGCTTCGGGCCATCGTGCTCCGGGACGTTAGGCGGCCATGCGCCCACGCGGGGCGCGACCGGACGTCACCAGGCTACCGATCGATGGGGGTCACCCACCATCGCTGAGCGGCGAGGATCCTCCCCGCACTTCGGGTACGCGCCCCGGGCAAACGGATAGCTAGCCGGCTATCGGGTTCGTCTGCAGTTCAGGTTGGACCCGGGCGATTCCTGAGAAAGTGCGCCGCCGCTTCGGTCCGGTTGGACACGCCGAGCTTCACGTACACGTTCTGGAGATGGAACTTGACCGTGCTGTCGCTCACGCGAAGGCGACGCGCCATCTCCTGGTTCGTGAGTCCTTCGGCAACGAGCTGAAGCACTTCTCGTTCTCTCTCGGTGAGCTCGGATGTCGGACCGGTGGGCTCCTGCCGCGTGAGCCAGCGTCGCGCCGCGATGGGAAAGGCGAGCTGGCCGCGATGCACGTGCCGGATCGCATCGATGGTGTGACGCGGTGGTTCGGTCTTGAGGGCGAAGCCATCTGCGCCCCCGTCCAAGGCAGCGCGGAGAGTGGCACCATCGCTGTAGGCCGTGAGCACCAGCACGCGCACCGGCAGGTTCTCGGCGCGAATGCGCTCGAGGCAGCGCAGGCCGTTCATCTCGGGCATCTCGATGTCCACGACGGCAACATCGGGCCGCTCCCGGCGAATTGCGGCAATCAGCGACTCGCCGTCGCCCACGACGGCCACGACATGCATGTCGGGCTCGGCGTCGATCATCGAGCGCAGCCCCTCGAGCACGAGGGCGTGGTCGTCGGCCAGCACGATGTTGATGCCGCTCAAGTCGCCGGCACCTCGAGGATGACTGTCGTCCCGGTGCCAGGCGCGCTCTGCACGCGCAGGCGGCCCCCCACCGTCGCGGCACGGGCCTCCATGCCGTCCAGCCCCATGCTCTCCGCCGGTCGCTGCCTGGCGGGGTCGAAACCCAGTCCCTCGTCGCGGATCGTAAGGCGCAACCACGGGGGATCGGCGGGCACGTGGTCGAGCGACACGACGACGTCGAGGCCCCCACCGTGCCGATACGCGTTGGAGAGCGACTCCTGGAGGATGCGGTACATCGCGATCCGCGTGGCGGGAGGAGGCGTCACCGCGGCGATGTCGATCGACAGCACCACGCGCGTGTCGGTCGATGCCTCATGGTGCAGCACCACGCCTTCCAGCATCGCACGCACGTCGCTGGTCGCAAGGTCGGGAGAGCGACGCATCCCGATCGAGGTGCGGATCTCGGCGAGCGCCGACTCGAGCAACTGTCGCACCCGCCCGAGTCGCGGGCGGGGGCCCGCGCCGTCGGGGACGGTGCGTGAGAAGTGCGTGTGGAGCAGTTCGAG
>JACMLI010000018.1 GCA_014379705.1 Gemmatimonadaceae bacterium | reverse complement strand
CGCTCGCGACTCGGTCTTCGCGACGGCCGCCCGCCCCGTGGCGTCGAGGTCCGCGAAGCGGCCGTGCGCCTTGAAGTAGATGTTCTCGGCCATCGTCTGCAAGGCGCTGATGGGCCCGGCGAAGTCGGCCATGGGCAGGAGACCCATCTCCTCGTGCGTCAGCACGATCGCCTTTGCGGCGGCGTCCCGGTATTCCTGCGGTCCGAGCTTCCTGACGTTGCGGTCGTTCAGGTCCATTGCCACCACGAGATCACGGAGCTGCTTGAGCCTGGCGTTCATCGAGAACCTTCCATCTGCGATCGTGCCCCCGGATCTCTCGTCCGATGGCATCTGGACTTGCGCGTGGAGTGTCCGTGCAAAGGAGACAGCCGACGCCCGGGCGTCACGACGGCGCGAGGCCGATCGTGACGCTGTTCACTGCGAGGGCTTCGTGCTGCGCCCGACTGTCGCGAATCGTCATCAACACGCCATCGGTCAACGCAAAGCGTTCGGTCCCGACCCGTGTGGCGTCAGCAACTCGTCGTAGCACGGCAGAGCCTCCCCCCGGCTGAAGCGCTGGACGCTTCGACGACCGATCTCGCCCATCGCCCGCGCCGCGACAGGATCACCCAGCGTCTCGAGCGTTGCAGCCGCCAGTTCCTGCACGTCGAAGAAGTCCACGAGCCGCGCCATCGATGCGTCGTCGATCACCTCGCGAACGGGTGCCGTGTTCGAAGCGACAATGGGCGCGCCGCAGCTCATCGCCTCGAGCAGCGACCAGCTGAGCACGAACGGATACGTCAGGTAGACGTGCGCCGCCGAGACCTGCAGCACCCGGATGTACACCTCGCGCGGGACGCGGCCCAGGAAGTGCGTCCGCGCCGGATCGAGCTCGACGCTGCGCAGCATGAACTCGCGCCAGTTCGTGCCCGGACCGGGGCTCCTGCCGTAGCTCACTTCATCGCCGCCGACGATGACGGCGTGGCATTGCCGGTTCGCCCGCTGGATCGCTGCCAGCGCCCGCATGAAGACGTGGAAGCCCCGGTAAGGCTCGAGGTTCCTCGCGACGTAGGTGACGACCGGATCGCCCGCTCGCAAGGTCAGGCCGCTCTTCGTCGTCACCGTGGCCGCCGGGTCGGGCGTCAGTCCTTCCGTCGCGATCCCTTCGTGGCGGACGGTGATCTTCGGGTGGAAGGCAGCGGGATGGCGATCCTTCTGCCATTGCGTCGGCGTGACGGCGGCGTCGCATTGGGTCAGGTTCAAGGCATGCAGCGCGTTCCAGGTGCGGATCCGCGCCCGGTCGTCGAAGGTGATCGGGAACTCGGGATCGAAGCCGAGGTCGGCGCCATCGGCCTGGTAGTACCACTCGCAGTAGTGCACGAGGCGCGCATCGGGGTAGACGTCCCTGGCATAGAGCGTCTCACCCCAGCCCGGGTGCGCCAGGATGACGTCCGGCACGAAACCCCGGTCGCGCAGTCGCAGCATCTCGCGCGCGACCGCCTGCCCATGCAGCGTGGCCGCCTCCATCTGGCGAAGATAGGGATGCTGGGCGGCTGCGCCCTGGCGATGGAGGCCGTAGCGCGAGAGCCCTTCGAATCCAGGCAATCCCGGAGCGGTCTCGCGGCCCAGGCCACGGACCTCCCAACCCGATCGACCCGACCACTCGCGCACCAGATGCCCGAACTGGCCGGGGAAGTTCTGGTGGACGACCAGCAGCCGCACGCGGTGGCGAACGGACCGCGAACCTAGTTCCTGCCTGCCGCCATGCGCGGCATGCGGGTCGGGGGTTCTACGGGCACGATGTCGTGGCGCTCAAGGTCCGCCCACTCTAGGGAACTCCGGGCGCGACGGCATCGGACCGTCAGGGGAAGTAGTAGCCCTAGGGCCTGTTAACGCTATGGGAGGGTTTGCGCCGGTGCGGCGCGGGCTGCAGGGCAAGGCGCCTGCGAGGCCGTGTGCCTGCGGCACACAACGAGCGGGCAACACCGCCCTGCAGCCCGCAACGCACCGGCCCTTCGGGTGATCTCG
>JACMLI010000179.1 GCA_014379705.1 Gemmatimonadaceae bacterium | reverse complement strand
GCGAGCCTCGACCGGCGGATCGTTGAGGACCACGCTGAATGGCGCCGCCCGGCCGCCGTGCGGCGTCTCCCAGAGTCGCCCGTGCAGGAACTGCGATCCCGGGTGCGACTCATCGGGGCAGGGCCACTGCAACCCGCTGAGTGCTTCGAGGCGTGCATACGACATGCCGCCGACGAAGTGCGGAGCGAGGGTGCGTACCTCATTCCACACTTCCTCGGCCGTTGGCGTGGGCCAGTCGTGGCCCATGCGGCGCGCCAGTTCCGACAGGATCCAGAGCTCGTCACGTGCCCCTTCCGGGGGCTCCATGGCCTTGCGAATGCGTTGTACGCGGCGCTCGCTGTTGGTGACGGTGCCCTCGCCTTCGCACCAGCTCGCGGACGCGGGGAGCACGACGTCGGCCATTTCCGCGGTTTTCGTGAGGAAGATCTCCTGCACGACCATGTGCTCGAGCTTTTCGAGGGCGTGGACGACGTGATGCGCGTCGGCGTCGGATTGCGCCGGGTTCTCCCCGATGCACAAGAGGGCCTTGAGGTGCCCTTCCGACATCGCGTGCAGCATCTGCGTCAGGTTGAACCCGTACCGGGGCTGGATGTGCGTCCCCCATGCCTTCTCGAAGCGGGCGCGCGCCTCGTCATCCTGTTCGATGTCCTGGAAGCCGGCGAGCTTGTTGGGGATCGCGCCCATGTCGCCGCCGCCCTGCACGTTGTTCTGGCCGCGGAGGGGATTGCACCCCGACCCCCAGCGTCCCACGTGCCCGGTGAGCAGGCAGAGGTTGATCAACGCGAGGACGTTGTCGACCGCGTTGTGGTGTTCCGTGATGCCTAACGTCCAGCAGACCATGGCGCGCGGGGCCTTCGCGAAGGCGTGCGCCGCCTCACGGATGACGTCCCCCGGGATCCCGGTGATGGGCTCGGCCATCTCCAGCGTATAGGTCTCGACCGCGTCGCGGTACGCGTCGAACCCAACGGTGGCGTTGGAAATGAAGCCCTGGTGGTGCAGGCCCGCGTGGATGATCTCTCGCGCCATCGCATTGGCGAGGGCGATGTCGCTCCCGACGCGCAGCCCGCACCAGACGTCGGCCCACTGCGCGCTCGAGGTGCGGCGCGGGTCCATGACATACAGGCGCGTGCCGTGGTGCCGGATCCCCTTGAGCAGGTGATGGAACCAGATCGGATGGGCTTCACGGGCGTTCGACCCCCAGAGGAACACCACGTCGGCGTCCTCGACTTCTCGATAGGAGTTTGTCCCGCCTCCCGCTCCAAACACCGTCGCCAGACCGACGACGCTGGGAGCGTGTCAAGTCCGGTTACAACTATCGATGTTGTTGGTCCCGAAGGCGACTCGGCTCAGCTTGCCGGCGAGGAAGTTGACCTCATTGGTGCTCTTGGAGCAGCTGAACGTGCCGATGGCATTCGGGCCATAGGTCTCCTTCACCCGGCGGAACCCGGCCGCGGCGCGGTCGAGAGCCTCGTCCCAGGACGCGGGGCGGAGCTGGCCGTTCTCGCGCACGAGGGGCTGCGTGAGGCGGGCATACGGGCGAGGAGCGATGGAGCGTCGGGGCATGGATTGCCTCGTGAAAGTGGGACTTCGCGTGCCGCTGGAGTCTGCAGTGCGGGGCAGGGAGGGGGCAAGCTCGGGGAGGGAGTACGTGCTCCGGCCGGGACAACGACTGGGGCTGGTTGCTGGTTTCTGAAGGCTGGTGCTCGTCACTGGTTTCTGGCCAGCGACTAGCACCACCACTCGTGCTGGGTACTCGATACGCCCCGACCCAACCGTGGAAGGAAGAGATGCCTCCATCGGCCGATGCGCTCGTCACAGTGCCCAGCGCACCATTCGCCTGCCCGCGTAACGACACGGGGCTCCGGTCTTCGCCGGAGCGACGAACCCGGAACATGGAATGGAGGCGATCATGGCTCGATGCGAGCATTGCGGCAATGACTACGAGAAGTCGTTCGAGATCCGCACGGCGGATGGAACGACACATACGTTCGACAGCTTCGAGTGCGCCATTCACGTCCTGGCGCCGACCTGCGCGCATTGCGCCTGCCGCATCATTGGGCATGGCATGGAGGCCGATGGGACGATCTTCTGCTGCGCGCATTGCGCGCGCCACACCGGCGTGACGGAGCTGGTAGACAATGCCTGACACAAGCCTGGACCGCCACGCCATCGGCATTCCCGGCTAGACGCGATGGCGTAAGTCCGGGCCGCCGTGATCCCTCGCGGGAGGCGGTGCGTTCGATCGCTGTGACCCCATTTTCCGGGACCCGAGATGGTGCAGACGACGGGTTCTTGCAATTCATCGCAAGAGCCTACTTCACGTACGTCCAGTTATATGCCATCATCAAGCGTACGTAAAATGCAGGTAACGCCACGACCACCATACCGGGTGCTGTGTCGCGAGCCAGAAAAGCCAATCATCGCAAGCCCCTCCTCGTGTGGGTGCTCGTCCCGCACGTAGAGACGAACGATCCCACCCTCGCTTGCTACAGCGATTTCAGCCAAAGTCATGGCGAGTTCGAACGCGCGTTCGAACAGCTGGAACTGGCCTGGCGCTGGCAGCAGGTGACCATGCAGGACTACCGCGCCGTGATCGATGGCATCGTCAGCGATGCCGTCCTCCATGCCCCGGTGATCTTCAATCTCTGCGACGGCGACGAGATCAATGGCGTCCCGGGGATCTCCGTGGTCCGCTACCTCAATGAGGTGGGGCTCCCCTACACAGGGGCGGACGAGCGCTTCTACCATGTGACCACGTCGAAGATCGACATGAAGCGCGCCTTCGACGACGCGTCGGTGCCCACCTCGCCCTGGTCCGTCATCGCGAAGGGGAAGCGACCCCTCGGCGGCTTGTTCAGCGAGCATGGAAAGCCCCTGATCGTGAAGCCTGCGGTCTCGGCCGGGAGCCTGGGGATCTCCGTGAAGTCGGTCGTTTCGACCGTGACGGCGCTCAAGGCACAGCTGCGCGTGCTCGAGGAAGGCTACCACGGTTGGAACCTCGCCAGCGGCGGCGTCCTGGTGGAGCGCTTCATCAAGGGCCCGGAGTTCACGACCCTGATCGTCGGCTCCGCCGCTGACCCGCGGCAGGCGATCATCTACCCGGCGGTCGAGCGCGTCTTCCACGAGCACCTGCCGCCCACGGAAAAATTCCTCTCCTTCGATCGCCTCTGGGAGGTCTACGAGGAGGAGAAGCCGATCGAGGGGGGCAGCTATCTGTGGGAGTATCAGCCGGCGCCTGCGGCGCTGCAGCAGCGCATAGCCGACGTGAGCTGGGCGGCCTACGCGTCGGTGGGTGGTCGTGGTTACGGACGCGTCGACCTCCGCATGGACGAGTCGACCG
>JACMLI010000178.1 GCA_014379705.1 Gemmatimonadaceae bacterium | reverse complement strand
GCATCCGCTCCGCGCGCGCCGCGGGCATCACGTGCATCGCCGTGGGCCCGCAGCCGGCGCATGTCGCGATGGAAGCCGAAGCCTACGCGCTGTCGATCACGGGCATGGACCTCGCCACGATCGCCGAGCTCCTGGCAGCACGCGGAGACGGGGCATGAACAACGCGCACGGCGCTTCGGCGGATCCGGTGGAGCGTGGTTACCACGCCCTGCGCACGACCGCGCTCCAGGTCGATTTCAGCCATCGGTCGCGCGGCCTCTTCCACGGGCCCAGGGCCGGCGAGGTGCTGAATGGTCTCGTGAGCAATGAGGTCGCTGCGCTGGTGCCTGGTCACGGCACGTATGCGGTGGCGCTGACGCCGAAGGGGAAGATCATCGCCGACCTGAGGATCTTCCGGCGTGAGGACGATGTGCTCGTCGATGTCGCGGCGTCGGCCGGCGCGGGGTGGTGGTCGATGGTGCGGAAGTACGTGAATCCGCGGCTGTCGCGCCACGAGGACATCTCCGCTGCGACGCGAGCACTCGGGATCTTCGGACCAGCGGCGGAAGGTATCCTCGAGAAGCTCGGCGGCGTGCCCCTCGGCGATCTCCCCAGGTACGGTCATCGTGCGGTGATGATGGCGGAGGCCGCAGTGACCATCGCCCGCGTCCCGGACGCGGGAGTCCCCGGCTTCATGGTCTACATGCCAGAAGCATCTCGTGACGGCGTGGCGGCGGCGTGGCTTGCGGCGGGGGCCCTCCCCGGCGAGATCGCGTCGTTCGACATCGCGCGCGTGGAGTCGGGACGCCCGGAGTGGGGCATCGACATGGACGACACCACGCTCACGCAGGAAGCGGGGATGGACGACCTGGGGGCGATCTCGTATACCAAGGGGTGCTACACGGGCCAGGAGACCGTGGCGCGCGTGCACTTCCGCGGGCACGTCAATCGCCTGCTGCGTGGCGTGACGTTCGTGGACGGTGCCGTGGTGCCTCGCGCGACGCCGCTACGCCGGGACGATGGCACCGTGTGCGGCGAGGTGCGAAGTGTCGTGCTGTCCCCGCGCGCTGGGCGCATCGGCCTGGCGATGGTGCGGCGCGAGGTGGAGCCGGGGGCGTCCCTCTTCGCGCACGCCGAGGGGGCGGAAAGCGGAGTGCCCGTGATCGTCACCGCCCTGCCCTTCGGCAGCGATGGCCACGCCGCCTGACGCGAGGATTGAGGTGCGGCATGAAGAAACGGGGCGCGCTCGAGAGAGCGCGCCCCGTTGATCGTGAGACCGAGCTTAGTGCTTGGTCGTGTCGGCAGCCATGCCCGAGTCCATCTTCATGCCGCTGTCCATCGGAGCGGGAGCGACCGCGGGCGCGGCGGAATCAACCACCGCCGCTTCTTCCTTCTTGGCGCAGGCGGCGAGAACGAACATCGAGGCGGCGAACGCGAGGCGCTTCATGGGCAAATCTCCTGGGAGGGGACGGGTGTACGTGCTTGTACCACACTGGGGGGCGGCACGTCATCGAGACCGACCGCAGGACGCTTGTACGGAGACGCTGACTGCGTTGTGCAGCTCCGCAAAAAGCGTGAACGGGCTGCCTGACACTGACTCCGCTCCAGACACAAAGCACGCCCGGAGCATGGGGGCTGAATTTATCATGGCCGGAACCAATGTCAAGGCGCCAGCGTGGGCCGAAGTCGTTCTGTCGCAACACCTTCGCATCAATTCACCCCTCGCCCAATCGGGGTCAGACTCGCACGCAGGGTCAGACGCGACCTCATTCGCCAAGCGAGTCTGACCCCGCCGCGAAGACGAAGGCCTTATCCTTCACACTCGCCGTCGAACGCCGGAGCCGTACATGGCTGTATCCGTCGAGCCCAGGAGCAACGCTACCAGCGACGTCGCCACCGTCGTCGTACGTGGCGCGTGCCCCCACGATTGCCCCGACACCTGCGCCACGCTCGTCTCCGTCCAGGACGGACGAGCGGTCCGCATCCAGGGAGACCCCGATCACCCGGTGACCGCAGGCTTCCTGTGCGCCAAGGTGAATCGCTACCTCGAGCGCACGTACCACCCGGATCGGCTGCAGTACCCCATGCGTCGCGTTGGACCCAAGGGTTCCGGCGAGTTCGTGCGCGTGTCATGGGACGAAGCCCTCGACGACATCGCCATGCGCCTGCGCTCGATCGCCGAGACGCACGGGGCGGACGCGATCCTGCCGTACTCCTACGCCGGCACGATGGGCCTCATCCAGGCCGAGTCGATGGATCGTCGGTTCTTCCACGCCCTCGGCGCTTCGCAATTGCTCCGCACCATCTGCTCGACGGCCGGTGGCGAAGGGCTGGTGATGACCAACGGTTCGCGCGTGGGCGCCGATCCTGAAGGGCTGGAGCACTCCGACCTCGTGCTGCTCTGGGGCACGAACACGCTCACGTCGAACCCGCATCTCTGGCCCTTCGTGCTGAAGGCCCGCGAGCGCGGGGCCCGCGTGTTGTGCATCGACCCGGTGCGCACGCGCACCGCCGAGCAGTGCGACGAGTGGCTGGCGATCCGTCCGGGCACCGACGCCGCCCTCGCCCTCGCCATGATGCACGTGGTGTTCGACGAGGGGTTCGAGGACGCCGACTACCTCGCGCAGCACACCGTTGGCGCCGACGAGCTCCGCGCACGGGTGAAGGAGTGGACTCCCGAACGCGCCGCCCCGATCACCGGGCTCGACGCCGGGCGCATTCGCGAGTTGGGTCGCGAATACGGCCGCGCCAAGGCGGCGTTCGTCCGCATCAACTACGGATTGCAGCGCCACGCCGGTGGGGGCATGGCCGTGCGCACGATCGCCTGCCTCCCCGCGGTGACCGGGCACTGGCGACGGCCCGGCGGTGGCGTGCTCCTCTCCACCAGCGGCAGCTTCAAGTTCAATCGCGCCGCCCTCGCGCGTCCCGAGCTCGGGAGCCACACCCGCTCGATCAACATGATCCGGCTGGGAGAGGCGCTCAACTCCCCCGATGCGGGTGTCGGTGGACCGCCCGTGCAGGCACTCGTCGTCTACAACTCGAATCCCGTCGACGTCGCCCCCGATCGCAACGCGGTCCTCAGGGGGATGGCGCGCGAGGACCTCTTCACGGTTGTCCTCGAGCACTTCCAGACGAACACCGCCGACTGGGCCGACTACGTGCTCCCTGCCACCACACAGCTGGAGCACTGGGACGTCCACTTTGCGTACGGCCACAACTCCGCGACGCTCAACCGCCCCGCGATCGAGCCGTTAGGCGAGGCCCGCCCGAACTCCGAGATCTTCCGTCAACTCGGCCGGCGCATGGGCCTGCCGCCGGAGTTGTTCGCCGACGACGACATCGCCCTCATCAAGGTCGCCCTCGACTCGCAGGCCGAGACGTTCCGCGGCGTGACGTTCGAGACGCTGATGGAGCGCGGATGGACCCGACTCAACGTGCCGACGCCGTACCTCCCCTTTGCCAACGGCGGCTTCGGTACGCCGAGTGGCAAGGTGGAGTTCCGCTCCGAACGGATGAAGGCCCTCGGCCTCGACCCGTTGCCGACGTACATCCCACCCCGCGAACTCCCCGAGACGGCGCCCGAGCTGGCGAAGCGCTTTCCGCTCTCGCTCATCTCGTCGCCGCGGCACTACTTCCTGAACACGACCTTCGTGAACGTCGCGTCGCTGCGAAAGGGCGCGGAACCGGAGTGCATCGTCCACCCTAACGACGCCGCCCGGCGCAACCTGCAGGGCGGCGAGCGCGTCGTGATCCACAACGACCGCGGGCATTTCGGCGCCGTCGTGCGCGTGGAGGACAGCGTGCGCGAGGGAGTGGTGTGGGCCCCGTCGATCTGGTGGGGCAAGCTCTCCCCCGATGGCCAGAACGCGAACGCCGTCACGTCGCAGGACGAGACCGACCTGGGACGCGGTCCGGTCTTCTACGACACGCTGGTCGAAGTCAGCGCGGCCGACTAAGGATTCGGGATTCGGGAATCGGGAAGGAAGAAAACTTCTTGAAGCATGCCACGGTCGGGCCCCCGGCAATCCGTTGCGCCCCCCGGATCGTCGCGGTTGTTTGAACCTTGGGCGGGACGTGCGCGTTCTGCTCCAGACCTGTTCACACGAGGCATCGGTGTCATCTCTCCCTACGACCCTTGGCGAACTCAAGGGTCACCCGCTTGGTAGCCGCGAGCGGATCCTGCGATCGGTCAAGGAAGAACTGCGCGAGAACCTGCTCGCGCGCTTGCGACAGGGCGGCCCGCTCTTCGAGGGAGTGCTGGGCTACGAAGACTCGGTCATGCCGCAGATCGTCAATGCCCTCCTCGCGCAGCACAACTTCATCCTCCTCGGACTGCGCGGTCAGGCGAAGTCGCGCATCCTGCGCGCGCTCGTCACGCTCCTCGACGAGCACATGCCCGTCGTCGCCGGCAGCGAAGTCAACGACAATCCGTACGCGCCGATCTCCAAGTACGCCCGCGAGCTGATCGAGGCCCGTGGCGACGACACGCCGATTGCGTGGGTCAGCCGCGACCAGCGGTACGTCGAGAAACTGGCGACACCCGACGTCACGATCGCCGACATTCTCGGCGACGTCGACCCGATCAAGGCGGCGCGCGGCGGGCACATCCTCTCCGACGAACTGACCATTCACTACGGCATGATGCCGCGCGCCAACCGCGGCATCTTCGCCCTGAACGAACTGCCCGACCTCGCCGGGAAGGTCCAGGTCGGCCTGTTCAACATCATGCAGGAAGGGGATGTCCAGATCAAAGGCTACCCCGTGCGCCTCGCGCTCGACGTGCTGCTCTGTTTTACCGCGAACCCCGAGGACTACACGGCGCGCGGCAAGATCATCACGCCACTCAAGGATCGCATCGGGAGCGAGGTGATCACGCACTACCCGGAGACCGTCGCCCTCGGGATGCAGATCACGGCCCAGGAAGCGTGGGTCGATCGTGGCGGGCTCCCCGTGCGCATTCCCGACTTCGTGGCCGAAGTGATCGAGCGCGTGGCCTTCGAGGCGCGCACGGACAAGCGCGTCGACCGCCGCTCGGGCGTGTCGCAGCGCCTGCCGATCACGGTGATGGAGAGCGTCGTCTCCAACGCCGAGCGGCGCGCCGTGATGCTCGGCGACCGCGAGGTGGTCCCGCGCCTGTCGGACCTCTACGCCGCGCTGCCGGCCATCACCGGCAAGATCGAGTTGGAGTACGAGGGCGAGTTGATCGGCGCGACGGTCATCGCCCGCGAGCTCATCCGGCGGGCGGCCGATGCGACGATGCGCGAGCGCGCGGGCTACATCGACTCCGACGCGATCGTGATCTGGTTCGACCAGGGGTCGGCGCTGCAGGTCACCGATGACGTGGAGAGTGCCGCGCTGCAGAAGGCGTTTGGCACCGTGCCCGGACTCCTCGACCTCGTGCGCCTCGTGGGGCTCGCGACCGAGGGGGACATTCCCGTGGAAGTCGCCGCCTGTGAACTGCTGCTCGAGGCGCTCGTCGCGCGACGCAAGCTCAGTCGAAGCGACGGCGGCGAATACATGCGCGCCCCCCACGAGCAGCGCCGTCGCCCTGGACAGGAACCACTGGGCGGCGGGATGTCCGCCTGAAGCGAATGGCGTCCACTGTCGTGCCGCCGGCCAAGGCCGCGACCTCGGACGCCGTGGAGATCCGACGCGCCGCGCCGCGCGACTTCGAGATCGTGATCGGCCTGCGCCGGTCGCTCCGTCGTGAGGAGCGCCCCGGGGAGGAGCCGATCGACGCGCAGCTGCGTTCGATGACCCGCAAGCAGCTCAACGCGGCCGGGCAGGTCATCTTCCTTGCCGAAGTCGCCGACGAGGCGGTGGGCATCCTGCGCTGTGCCTTGCAGGCGCCGACAGAACTCGTGGCGCGCACGGCGCTGCTCACCACGGCCTACGTCGACCCCGCTTGGCGACGTCGCGGCATCATGACGCGGCTCGTCGACGCGGCAGAAGGGTGGTGCGCCTCGCACGGCGTGCGTGACCTGCGCCTGCGCAACGCCCACGACAACGCCGCGGCCAACGGCGCATGGGAAGCCCTCGGCTTTCGCGTGGTGCAGGTCGTCCGCCAACGACGCACGGAGCGCTGATCCATGCCGGTCATCACCATCTCGCGCATGTTCGGTTCGGGAGGCTCGGAGATCGCTCGTCTCGTCGCCGAGAACCTCGGGTGGACGCTCCTCGACAACGCGTTCGTCGAACGCGTCGCGGGACGGCTGCACGCCACGCCGGCAATCGTGCAGTCCATCGAGGAGAAAGCCCCGTCGCTCACCGAGCGCATTGCCAACGCATTGGCATACGGCGCGCAGGAGATCCTGTCGGCTCCCCTCAAGGCCCCCCTGCCCCCCGCCGAGGATCGCGTGCTGGAGGTGACGCGCGACGTGATCGACGACGCAGTCGCGCGCGGACCCGTGGTGCTCGTGGGACGCGGGGCCCAGATGCGCCTTGCGACGCGTGACGATGCGCTCCACGTGCTCTGCACCGCCCCGCGCGAGGCAGCCGTCGATCGCGTGATGAAGCGCGAGCAGGTCGACGCCGCCGAGGCCGCGCGTCGCGTGGACGAGGAGAACCGGCGTCGCACGCAATTCGTGAAGCGCTATTGGAACCGCGGCTGGCTCGACGCGTCGAACTACCACCTGTGCGTGAACACGGCCTGGACCGGCATTGATGGCGCGGCGAGACTTATCGTGCGCATGGCGCGAGAGCACGGGCTGGCCTGAATGAGCGTGGCGAGCATGTGAGCGCTCCCGCGCTAGAGCGTCCGGATCTCCGGGTATCGATGGAAGGCCCACCATCCATACAGCAGCATCAGCACCGCGGTGATCGCCAGCGTCCACGAGATGCCGACCATTCGCGCGATCCCCCCCGCCGCGAACGCACCGACCACCTGCGGCAGCCCGACGACGATCAGCGAGTAGATCGCCATGAGCCGCCCGCGATAGGCGTCGGGGACGATGGCCTGCATCATGGTGTTGCCTAACGCGGAGTTGACGATCAGGACACATCCGGTGGCGAGCAGCAGCGGGTACGCCATCGCCGCGCTCCGCGACAGGGACAGCAACAGGATCAGCCCTGCCAACACGTACTGCGACCGGACGAGCAGTGGCCCCCGACGGAGTCGGGCGCTCGAGGCGGCCAGGGCAAGCGCTCCGACCAGCCCCCCGATGCCCACGGCCGACAGCAGTACGCCATAGCCCCCGGCACCGAGGTGCAGCTGGTCCCGCGCCATCACGGGCATCAAGGCCAGCGTCGGCGTGCAAAGAATGGCGAAGACCGAGATCGTCTCGACGAGGCCGCGCAATCGCCGGTCCGTCGTGACAAAACGGATCCCCGCGCGCATCCCTTCCCACGGGGACTCCGCCGCAACCACGGGGGAGTGCGCGGGCAACTTGATGAGCGCCAGCCCGACCAGCACCGTGAGGTAGCTCGCCGCATTCACGGCGAAACACCAGGCGATCCCCCAGCGCGCGATGATCGCCGCGGCGATCGCGGGCCCGAAGATGCGCGCCAGGTTGAAGCCCGACGAATTGAGCGCAATCGCGTCGCGCAGGTCGTCGCGCCCCACCAGGTCGATCATCAGCGACTGTCGCGCCGGGATCTCGAAGCTCGTGATCATGCCACCGAGCGTCGCGAGCGCGATGAGCCCCGGGATGTTCATGTGGCCACGCCAGGTGAAATACCAGAGCAGCGCCGCCTCGATGAGCAGCAGGGCCTGCGCCAGCCGGACGATCCGGAGCTTGTCTGTGCGGTCGACCACAACGCCGGCGAAGAGCGAGAACAGGAGGATCGGCAGCGCGGAACTCGCGGCCACCAGCCCGACGATGAACGCGTTGTTCGACAGCTCGAGCGCCAACCACCCGATCGCCATCGACTGCATCCACGTGCCGATCAGCGAGAGCGTCTGTCCGATCCAGAATCGGCGGAAATTCGCGTGCGTCAGGAGGACGCGAAACGGATTCGCCGGGCGGCGGGACAGGTCTGGCACAGCGCGAAAGATAGGCGGGTGGACGGGTGGACGGGTGGACGGGTAGGGGCGGGTCGACGAGATGGACGAGGCAGACGAGATGGACGAAAGCCAACCGCCCATCCCTGCGTGCCTCCCGTGCTGCCCGTGATTCTCGTGATTCCACTCGCGCCGCCAGCGGAGCCAGGTGGATGTCGGTAATGCTCGATCGCGTACGGCGCCGTCCACGCCGAAGGCGCCACCAGTCTGCCATCTACCATCTGCCATCTACATCCACGGCTGCGATCAGTCGCGCTCGGCACCCCGAGGTATCGCAGCCGACGGCGCGGGCGTAGTAAATTGAAGCATGCGCTTCCACACCTACTCCAAGTTCTCCCCGGAAGCGGCCGACGCTGTCGACCTCGAGTCGCTGCTCGAGCAGCTTTCCGACTTCCTGCTGCAGTCGGGATTCGCCGGCGGGCCGAATTGGCACCCGTACTGGGGTGAAACGGGGGACGACTCCGATCGGTCCATGGACGCCCTCAAGGAGGCGATCCTCCAGGCGCTGATCGACTCGGGACAGTTCACCCCCGACATGCTCAAGACCCTCCGCGGCGAGCAGGACGAGGTCTCGCAGCAATCCCTCGCCGAGCTCCTCGACAAGATCGTGCAGCGGCTGATGGAGCAGGGCTACCTCAAGTCCGACGCGCCGCCGCAGATGCCGGCGTCGCACCAGCAGGTGGAGGGCCCGGGCGGGCTGGCGCAGGCAGCCTCCCGCGATGTCCAGTTCTCCCTCACGGGCAAGGGCATCGACCTCCTCGGCTACAAGGCCCTGCGCAACATCCTTGGCTCGTTAGGCCGGAGCTCGTTCGGGAGCCACGACACGCCGCACCTCGCCACCGGCGTCGAGGCCGATGCGGGAAGCAAGCCCTACGAGTTCGGCGACACGCTGAACCTCGACGTCAACGGCACGCTCTCCAACACCCTGGCCCGCACCGGATCGTTGGAGCTCCCGCTCGATGTCGACTACCCCGACCTGATGGTCAACCGGTCGGAGTACCGCTCGTCATGCGCGACCGTGCTCATGCTCGACTGCTCGCACTCGATGATCCTCTACGGCGAGGACCGCTTCACCCCGGCCAAGAAGGTCGCCCTCGCCCTCACGCACCTCATCCGCACGCAATTCCCCGGCGACACG
>JACMLI010000017.1 GCA_014379705.1 Gemmatimonadaceae bacterium | reverse complement strand
GCGGGCCGCGTCATTCTCGTGACCGGCGCGGGCCAGGGCCTGGGGCGCGCGGTGGCGATTGCGTGCGCGCGCCACGGCGCCACCGTCGCCCTCCTCGGCCGCAAGCAGGAGAAGCTGGAAGCGACCTACGACGCCATCGTCGCAGCAAAGGGGCCGGAGCCCGCGATGATCCCGCTCGATCTCGCCGCCGCCGGCACCCCGGAGATGGAGGCGCTCGCGCAACTCGTCCGCAAGGATCTCCAGCGCCTCGACGCCATCGCACATTGCGCCGTCCACTTCGTCCCGCTCGGGCCGCTCGCCAACCAGACGCTCGAGCAGTGGACGCTGCTCCTTCGCGTGAACCTTGCCGCCCCATTCGCACTCACACGCGCGTGCCTCCCCCTTCTCTCCGCCGCGCCGGACTCGTCGGTTGTTTTCACCGGGGAGACCCACGGCGTGCATCCGGCCGCCTACTGGGGAGGGTTTGCGGTGTCGAAGTCCGGGCTGTCAACGCTCGCCACGATCTGGGCCGACGAGCTGGAACAGGCGGGCAAGCCGCGCATGAACGTGTTGATCCCGGGGCCGGTGGCCACTCCGCAGCGCAGCCGCAGCCACCCAGGCGAGAATCCGGCGCGATTGCGCACAGCGGACGAGGCAGCGCGCGCCTATCTTTGGCTGCTGGGGGCCGACGGCGCCGGTTGCAACGGGAAAACGCTATCGCTATGACCCGCGTCACAGGCTTTTTCAGCGGCAATCGGTTAAACTAGGAATTGCCCGAAATTTGCTTTGTAAGTCCCTGCATTACCACAACTAAATAGCGAGGCCGGCTCTCCGCCGACTATCCAGGCCGAACGATGCTCGACACGGCAAACCGAACGTTCATCTGCAGCGTCGTGTTCATCGACCTGGTGGGCTATTCGAAAAAGCCCGTCACCGAGCAGATTCGCCTCAAGACCAGCCTCACGAATAATTTGTCTGAGGCGATCAAGGACATCACGATCAACGACCGCATCATCCTCGACACCGGGGATGGCGTTGCGATCAGCTTCCTGGGCGATCCCGAGGACGCCCTCTTCGTGACGCTGTCGTTGCGCGAAGCGATGATCCGAGAGAACGCCGAAGCAGGCACCGTCGAGGGCCCCGCCGACGACTCGGTGCGCATGGGCATCAACCTGGGGCCGGTGAAGCTGGTGAAGGACATCAACGGGCACCCCAACATCATCGGCGACGGCATCAACGTGGCGCAGCGGATCATGAGCTTCGCGCGCCCGGGTCAGATCGTCGTCTCGCGCTCGTACTACGACGTGGTCTCGAACCTGGCGAGCGAGTACGCGAAGCTCTTCCACTACGAAGGCTCGCGCACCGACAAGCACGTGCGCGAGCACGAGATCTACGTGGTGGGCCACCACGAAGGCGCGCTGCAGAAGGCCAAGGACGGCATGAAGGACCGCGCCTCCTCGACCACGCCCAACGCGCGGCGCACCGGCACGCATCCCGTGACGGGCGCCTCGACGGTGACGCTCACGATCCCCTCGTTCGTGCAGGACAAGAAGACACTCACCATGGTCGCGGGCGGACTGGGGCTGGTGGTGGTCGTGCTGACCATCCTGGTCGCCACCAAGAAGCCCGCGAACAAGGACCCCGATGCGGTGATCGCGGTGGCGCCGGTCGAGAACACGCGCCCGGCCGCCAAGCCCGTGGTGACGCCGCCGG
>JACMLI010000177.1 GCA_014379705.1 Gemmatimonadaceae bacterium | reverse complement strand
TCGAGTCGTTAGGCATGCTGCCCTCGGGCGGGTCCGACTCGCACGGGGCGAGCGAGGGGCCCCGCGTGATCGGGTCGATGCACGTGCCGCTGGCCTGGTTGGCTCGTCACCAGGAACGGCTGGACGCGCGCCGCAAGAGCGCGACGGTCGTGTAGGGATGGACGCACCCGTCGCGATCGTCACTGGGGGAGGGAAGCGCGTCGGCGAGGCCATCGCGCGCGCCCTCGGGGCCCGCGGCATGCGCGTCGCCGTGCACTACAACACCTCGCGCGAGGAAGCGGAACGGGTCGCCGCGGAAATCGGGAACGGGTCCATGGCCTTCGGTGCGGACCTTGGAGACCCCGATGCGCCACGCCGCCTCGTGGCCGACGTGGTCCGCGAGTTCGATCGCATCGACGTGCTCGTGAACTCCGCTTCCAATTTCATCCGGACCCCCCTGAGCGAAGTGACAGTGGAGACCTGGAACCGGATCTTCGACGTGAACCTCCGCGCCCCATTCTTCCTCGCGCTCGAGGCGTCGAAGCAGATGAAGGACGGCGGGTGCATCGTGAACATGTCGGACCTCGCCGGCTTCGAGACCTGGCCTGGCTTTGTGCCGCACGGGATCTCGAAGGCGGGCGTCACGCAAATGACACGCGCGCTCGCGCACCAATTGGCGCCGCGCATTCGCGTGAACGCCATCGCGCCCGGCGTGGTGCTGCTGCCGGAGGACACGACGCCGGAAAGCGCGGCGCACCTCGCGTCGACCACCCCGCTGCGGCGCCATGGCACCCCGGCCGATGTGGCGAAAGCGGTGCTGTACCTGCTGGATGCCGAGTTCGTCACTGGGGACGTACTTTTTGTCGACGGCGGGCGGCACGTGAGGTATTAGGGCGGGCGAGGGCGAGGGCGATGGGCGATGGTAAGGGCACTGGAACACCATTGCCCATCGCCCATTGCCCATTGCCCCGAGTAACGGAACTCGAACGCCTGGCGCGCGATTGATGTGGCAGAACAGCAACGAACCTGAGGAATTATGGCCATCCACGAATTCGACCTCGTCATCACTGGAGCCGGCCCCGCGGGCATGACTGCGGCGCTGTACGGCGCGCGGGCCCTCCTTTCGACGGTGGTGCTCGAGCGTGGTGAGCCGGGTGGCGAGCTGCTCAACACGGAGTACCTCGAGAACTTCATCAGCTATCCCAAGGTGCTTGGCCGCGACCTCGCCGCGAAGTTTGCGGAGCATGCGCGACAGGCGGGCGCGGAGATCCGCGAGTTCATCAACGTGGAGTACGTCGCCAAGCGCGAGGACGGGTTCTTCGAGACCGTGTGCGACAACGGGGACATCTATGTCTCGCCGAGTGTCATCGTGACAGCTGGCGGCACGCCGGTGAAGCTCGGGATTCCGGGTGAGTTGGAGTACGCGGGGCGCGGCGTGTCGTATTGCGCGGTGTGCGATGCGAACTTCTTCAAGCAGCAGCACATTGCCGTGGTCGGGGGCGGTGATGCCGCAGTCGAAGAATCCGGATACCTGAGCAACTACGGATCGAAGGTGACGCTCATCCATCGGCGCAATGAGTTCCGCGCGTCCCGGATCCTGCAGCAGCGCCTGTTCGAGAACCCGAAGATCAACGTCATCCTGGACACGGTCGCCGAAGAGGTGCTGGGCGAAAACGGCCTTATGACGGGCCTCAGGCTCCGTAACGTTGAGACCGGGGAAACGAGCGTGCTCGATGCGACGGGGCTCTTTGTGTTCGTCGGCTTCAAGCCGAACACTGGCATCATCCGCGGCCACCTCGAACACGACAAGATGGGGTACGTGATCACGGACAGCATGACGATGATGGTGCCTTCGGTGCCCGG
Source organism: Gemmatimonadaceae bacterium (assembly GCA_014379705.1). Classification (GTDB taxonomy): domain Bacteria; phylum Gemmatimonadota; class Gemmatimonadetes; order Gemmatimonadales; family Gemmatimonadaceae; genus RBC101. The sequence continues at coordinate 10,161 of JACMLI010000177.1, read as the reverse complement.
GATGTTCGTGGCCGGCGACATGCGCGCCCAGCTCACGCGTCAGGTGACGACCGCTGCCGGTGATGGCACTACGGCAGCGATCGCGGCGGAGAAGTACGTGAAGGGTTTCATGGAGGCCAAGCGTGAGCAGCGCTCCGCGCAGACGTCGGAGTTCCGCGCCATCGCGGAGTCGCACGCCGACACCACCGGCTTGGCGCGGTAGAGGGTGTGACGCGATGAGGATCGAGGGGCGGGTCGTCGGGCCATTCCAGGAGAACACCTGGCTTCTTGTCGATCCGGCCACGAATCGCGCGGCGCTCATCGATCCGGGGGACGAGGGCGACGCGGTGCTCGCGATGCTCCACCACTCGGGCGCCAGACTCGAGGCGATCTGGGTGACGCATGGGCACCTCGACCACGTGGGCGCGATCGCGGCCGTCATGCGCGAGCACCCGGTGCCGATTTACCTGCATCCCGCGGACCTGATGCTGTACGGTGAGGGCGCGATTCGCGCCGCGAAGATGTATGGCGTGCCGTTCGATCCCCCGCCGCCCCCGGATCGGACGCTGGCCGAAGGGGATCGCCTAACGCTTGGGGACCTCGCCTTCGACGTGTGGCACGTCCCGGGGCACGCCCCCGGCCACGTGATCATCTTCGGGCATGGCGTGGCCTTCGGCGGCGACTGCCTCTTCGCCGGCTCGATCGGCCGCACCGACCTCCCGCTCTCCGACGGTGCGGCGATGCAGCGTTCGCTCGCGCGCATCGCCACCCTCCCGCCGGACACCGTGGTCTATCCGGGCCACGGGCCGGATACGACGATTGGCGAAGAGCTTGCCTCGAATCCCTTCCTGCGCGGCATCGCGAATCCGATCCGTCGCTGATGTAGGGTCGGGAGGTGCGCGGGGAGTCTTGTTCGCGGTTGCCCGGGCTCTGACGCCCTCGCCATGTTTCGGCAGCCCCACCCGCGCACATCCAACTCCTGCCTGAACCTCATGCCCCTTTCCCGTCTGTCTTCGCGCCGGCTTGGTCTCGTCGGCCTCGTGGCCGCCACCGGGTTCGTCGCCTCGTGTGACACCACGGTCGGCTTCAGCCCAAATGAGCTCCTCTGGGGCTTCGTGACCGTGGCCGCACAGAAGAACGGCGTAGGCGCCACCCGGACGTCGCCGACTGCGGTGTTTTTTCGCGGGGAAGTGTCGTCCTTGCCGAGCGCTACGGTGAAGCCTGACTCCTGCTTCCCGGCGCAGAACTACGTCCCTCCGACCAACACCTTCACGGGCGTGACCTATCTCGATGCCGGGACGAACGTGTCGCTGACCCTCGGGGGCGTGGCCAACGACCTCCCGCGTGTCTCAGCGAGCGGCGTGACGACGTACAAGCTCGCGACGGGGACGACACTGCCGTATCAGCCTGGCGATTCCATCGTGGTCCGGGTGCCGGGCGCCAATGGCGGCTACCCGACGACGGAGGTTCGCGCCAAGACGGCCGAGGCCTTCACCCTGCAGCCGGTCACCCCACCGACGAGCGGGTTCATGCATCTCCGCTGGACGCCCGCGACGGACGGCAACAGCGCCATCCTGTTCAGCCTGCAGTACGCCCCGGCCGGTGGCACGGGCGCGATCTCGCGGGAGATCACGTGCGCCTTCGTGGATGACGGTGCCGACTCGATCTCGGCCACCGAGTACGAGGCCTGGGCCGCGTCAACGAACCTGAAGCGCGAGGTCGTGGCCAACCGGCTGCGCACGGTCCTGCAGAACATCAGCGGCGGGGGCTTCCAGTTCATTTCGACGTACACGGTGCCGACGCCCACGCCGTAGGCGTGGGCTTGGACGGGTGGACGAGATGGACGAGATGGACGAGATGGACGAGAGGGACGAGATGGACGAGATAGACGACTACTGACCAGCTAGTCGGAACGGCCAGCACCAGCGCGCAGCGAGCAGCCTACTTTGCATTGGGCGGCCGGACGTGCTGGTGTTTGCTTTTCTCCATCTCGTCCATCTCGTCCATCTCGTCCATCTCGTCGATCCGCCCACCCACCTATGCGCACCGAACGCGACCCCCTGGGGACTCTGGAGGTACCTGACGACGCCCTGTATGGCGTCCAGACCCTGCGCGCCGTCCAGAATTTCCCTATCTCCGGACTCCGTCCAATTGCCCCATTCGTGACCGGCCAGGTCTGGATCAAGCGCGGGGCCGCGCTCACGCACAAGGAAACGGGGCGCCTCGATGCGAAGATCGCCGATGCCATCGTGCAGGCCGCCGATGAAGTGATCGCCGGGAAGCATCGCGAGCACTTCGTGGTCGATCCCTACCAGGCCGGTGCCGGGACGTCGCACAACATGAACGTGAACGAGGTGCTGGCCAATCGCGCCAACGAACTGCTCGGCGGCACGCGGGGCACGTATACCCCCGTGCACCCGAACGACCATGTGAACATGGCGCAGAGCACCAACGACACCATCCCGACGGCGATCCGGCTGGCGTGCCTCTCGCAGCTCAACCTCTTCACGGGCGCATTCCACGGCTTGCGTGACGCGCTCCTCGCCAGGGCCGCGGAGTTCGACGACATCGTGAAGGCCGGGCGCACGCACCTGCAGGATGCGATGCCAATTCGCCTGGGGCAGGAATTCGCGGCGTATGCCGGCTCGATCGATCGCGGGGTCCGGCTCGTCGTCGAGGCCGCGGACTACCTGCGTGACCTCGGCATCGGGGGGTCCGCGGTGGGGACGGGCGTGACGGTGGAGAAGGAATACCCGGCCCTCATGAACACGCACCTGCGCGAGATGACGGGCCTCGACCTGCGCATCGGCACCGATCGCATCCAGCTGATGCAGAGCATGGGGGACGTCGCGGGGTTCTCGGCGGCAATCCGTGTGTTGGCCATCGACCTGTCGAAGATCGCCTCCGACCTGCGCCTCATGGTGATGGGCCCGAGAACCGGCATCGACGAGATTACCCTTCCGGCCGTGCAACCGGGTTCGTCGATCATGCCCGGGAAGATCAATCCGTCGATCCCGGAGATGGTGAACCAGGTGTGCTTCCAGGTCATGGGGTGCGACACGACCGTGTCCATCGCCGCCGAGCACGGGCAACTCGAGCTCAACGTGATGATGCCGGTGATCGGACACAACGTGCTGCTCTCGATGCAGATCCTGACGAACGCGGTCACCGTGCTCACGGAGCGTTGCGTGAACGGGATCAAGGCCAATCGCGAGATGTGCGAATACTGGGTCGAACGTTCGGCCGCCCTCGCGACGGCCCTCATGCCGCAGATCGGCTACGCCGCCGCAGCAGAGATCAGCAAGCGCTCGGTGAAGGAGGGGATCCTGATCCGCGACCTCGTGAAGCGGGACGGGGTCATTCCGTCCGATGAGGTGGACCGCGTGCTCGACCTCCGCAAAATGACCGAAATCGGCGTACCGGGGGGCAGGCGGGCAGGCGGGCCGGCGGGCGGTCAGGGCGGGCCAGCATAGGCTTCTGCTGTTTTCCACCGCCCGGCCGCCCGCCTGCACGCCCGCCCCATGGCTCGCTAGTTTCAACGCATGCGCATCACCACCTGGGCCGAGTATGGCGTGATTTGCGCCTTGCACCTGGCCAAGCGGCATGGGGAAGGGCCGGTCACGGGGCGAGACCTGTCTGCACGGGAAGGGCTGCCCGCCGACTACGTCGAGCAGATCCTGCTCCGGCTGCGCCGCGCGTCGCTGATCACGAGCACGCGTGGGGCGCGCGGGGGCTACGTCCTCGCTCGCGACCCCGCGACGATCTCCGTGCGCGAGATCATTCACGCGTCGGAACTGGGGACGTTCGACCTTCACTGCGTGTCGCACCCGATCACCGAGGAACGCTGCTCGGATGCGCAGAACTGCTCGATCCGGCCCGTGTGGCTCATGCTGCAGCGCCGCATCGACGATGCCCTCGACAGCGTCAACCTGGCCGACCTGCTGCAGGACGAGCCGAGTGTGAGGCAGCGCGTCGGCCTCCCCGTGCTTCAGGCGTAGCACGGCGCGTGTCCCCACTCCCCCTGTTCGGGAAGCGCGGGTCGCGTCCGCCGGAGCAATACGTGAAGGCCCTGATGGAGGAGCCGGCGGCGGCGGACGTCGAGTGGCTCGCCGCAACCGCGACGGGTGACGACCGCGACCGTGCGGGATGGGAACTCCGGTATCTGCGGCGCGCGCTCGGGCTGATCGTCGCGCAGCGCGATGCGCTCGATGACCGAACGGCCTCGGCCGTGGCGCACGAGTTGACGGCGGAGATGGCGAAGGACCGCAACGTCGCGGCGCCGCTGATTCGACTTGCCGAGCGCCAGTTCAACGATCGGCTGTCGGCGTATCGTGAGATGATTGCCTTACGAGGCACCGCGGAGGGGCTTCCCGAACGCATCGGTCGCACGCTGCTCCTCATGTCGGGGGCGGGACGGATGGCGAAGGACGACCTGGAGCGTGCCGCTATCCTTTCCGAGCGATACCTGCTCACCGCTAGCGAGCGATTGCGGGCAGCCTTCGGCGCGGCGACGCTTCCCGATACCGAAACGTTACGCGATCGTTGATCGGGCTGTCGGACTGGACCATTACCGCAAGGTCTTCCTGACATCCCGACCGTTCGTTGACTGCATCTGGTGTGCAGCGCTTGTGCCCGCCAGCGAGTGCAGTCTGGGCGAGGTCGTGGACGCGACGGATTGTGATTCACGTCCACGCGTGCCGGTCCAGGATGCCCCCCTTGTTTACGATGCTGTTACGCACGCGGCCGGCCGGCACCGCGACCCCGCCGCCATCTGTCTGGCGTGACCGCGCGTGTGTGGCCCTGTACGCCGCGGCCATTGCATTGCCGGGACTGGTTGGCCTGCTGATCAAGCGGAAACTCCTCGTCGATGAAGGCGGAGGCTTCGACCTGGTCGCATGGGCGTTAGGCCTCACTGACGGGTCACAGCTTCCCACGCTGCAACGGATCGCCCTGTTCCGCTGGGACGTCGTGGTGATGTTCGTCATCCTTCCGCTGGCGTGGCTCGCGTTCGTCCGGCTGATGGGGCCGCGTGTGCGCCTCGCCGTCACGATCATCGTCGCGTTCCTTGCCAGTGCTGCCCTGTTCATCGAGCTCAAGTGTTTCTGGGAGGTGGGCACGTTCCTCCCGTTGCACGTGCTCATGGCAGGGGCGGTCGGGGCAGGCAGGAAGTTCGCGGGCGAATACGTGCAGTCCGGTTCACTCATCAAGTTGGCCGTGCTCATGGGCGGCATCGTGATCGCGTCGTACCTCGCGTTTGCCATGGAGCGCGCGCCGCGAGGCCGACTGCGGGGCGTACCGGGATGGAAGGCCTCACTCGGGGTCCTCGCGGCGTCGATCGCCATCGCGATGCTTCCCCTGGTGCCACGGACGCCGTTCTCCCGCAGCGCCGCCATGCTCGCGTTGACCGAATTCACCGGGCAGGGGCAGATACCAAACTACACGAACCAGCCTCTCACGGCCGCGGAGCTCCTGCACCAGTATCGAGGCGTGTCCAACGCGCCGGTGCCTAACGCTCCGTCCCCATACTTCGGCAAGGCAAAGGGCTTCAACGTCCTCGTGTACCTCTTCGAGACCCTGCCGTACGCGTGCCTCAACGACGCGGCCACGAGTCCGGATCCGTTCCCCAACCTGCGTTCGCTCGAGAACAGCTCGTTCATCGCCGACCGCCACTACGCCACCTATCCCTACTCGCGGCGTGCGTACTTCTCGATCTTCTCCGGGTGGTATCCGCCACACGGTATGCGCGACTACACCGACGAGACCTGGGAAAACGTCTCGGCGCTCGGGTCCCCGGGCATGGTGCGGAGTGCGCGAGCGGCGGGGTACGAAACGGTGGCGTACGTTCCCGAGCACCCGGACACGTGGGAGGCGGACCTCGTCCGCTACCGCGTCCTGGGGTTCAATCGGCACGTGGTGCCAGCGAACGCAGGGGCCGTCACGCCCGAGCTGCGCATGGCGCCAAAGACGCGGCGCGGCTGGCAGCGTCCGCAGGACGACAGCGCGCGCGCGATGCTCAAGCGTGACATCGTGAACCTGTCGGCCGAAGGGACCCCGTGGTTCGTGTCGTTCAACCCGCAGGTCTCGCACGGACCGTGGACGGATGCCGCATCGATCACGTCGAACGCCGACGCCTGTGCGCGCGGTGCCGATGCCATGGGGGAGGTGGATCGCGGCCTCGGCGACATCCTCTCGGTGCTCGACTCGATCAAGCAGCGCGACCGGACCCTCATCGTCGTCATGGGAGATCATGGCCTGCGCAATCGCGTCGAGTTCCCACTCTTTCGCGGTGCGACCCTCGACGACATCACCTTCCACGTCCCGGTGTTCATCTCCGCACCGACGGTGCTGCGGGAAGGCGTGAAGATCCCCTGGGTGACATCCCATATCGACATCGCGCCGAGCGTGCTCGATCTCCTCGGCATTGCAGAGGGGCGAGAACTCGAGCAGGGAAGTCCGATGTGGAATCCCGCGCTCACGGATCGACGCGTCTTCATCTTCGCGCAGGGATACCTTGGCGTCGATGGCTATGTCGAAGGCGATCGCGCGGTGATGATGAACTACATGTACAAGGGCGTGTCGGAGTCCCGCGGTCCACGGCTCGAATTCAGTCCGCGGCAGCTGATGCAGACCCCGGACTCGACATCCCGCGCCGTGACATCCGTACTGTGGGAGGTCAACAAGATCCAGAACGCCTTCATGCAGTACCTGCCCACGCTCTCGACGGCGCTCACCGAAGCCAGGCAGCGCGAGGCCGGAGGCGAAGTGCGGCTCACGCCCACCCCGCGCGCCGTTAGGCCTCCGGGGGGGTGAGGAAGGCGGCGAGGCCCCGGACACAGCAAACGGGACCTCGCGGCTGAACGGACGATGCCGTTCGAGCGGGATCCCGTTAGTGCCGAAGGGGGGACTCGAACCCCCACGAGCTTGCGCTCACTGGCTCCTGAAGCCAGCGCGTCTACCAGTTCCACCACTTCGGCGAGGTCGCGCAACGTAACGGGCGGGTGTGATCCAAGTCAACGCAAGGCGGCCAAAGGTGTTACCATTTGGCTACCATGTTGTTACGGGAGAAACCAGGCGGGGCTGTAAAGGCTTCGCGCGTGGCTTGGCGCGACCGAATTCCGGTGGCGCTGTATGCCGCCGCCATGGCCTTCCCGGGCATCGTCTCCCTCGGCATCAAGCGCAAGCTCCTGGCCGACGAAGGAGGCGGGTTCGACCTCGTCGCGTGGGCGTTGGGCCTGATTGACGGGACGCACCTCGGACTCGTGCAGCAGCTGGCGCTCTTCCGCTGGGACGTGGCGATCATGCTCGTGGCGGTCCCCCTCGCCTGGCTCGCCATCGTGCGCAGGATGGGCCCGCGGATGCGCCTGACGAGTACGATCGTCGTGGGCGTCCTCGTCAGCCTGATCCTGTTTATCGAGCTGAAGACCTTCTGGGAGGTCGGCACGTTCCTCCCGCTGCGCATCCTGGCGGCTGGCGCGTTAGGCGCCGGCCGGAAGTTCGCCTCGGAGTACCTCCAGGCCGGTTCCGTGATCAAGCTCTCGGTGCTCATGGGCGGCGTCGTGGTCGCGTCACTCCTGGCGTACTGGCTCGAACGGGGACGTGGAGCCCTGCGCGGGGCGCCGGGCTGGAAGTCCTCGCTCTCGCTCCTCGCCGCTGCGGGACTCGTCGCGGTGCTGCCCGTCGTGCCGCGCACGCCGTTCGACCGGAGTGCGGCCGTACTCGCCCTGGGAGAGTTCGCAGGCCTGGGATCGTCGAGTCCCGAGGCGCTGACCAACGAGCGCTTCGCGGCGCCCGAGCTGCTGCGCCAGTATCGGGGCGTGTCCAATGCGCCGGTGCCTAACGCGCGCTCCCCGTACTTCGGGAAGGCGAAGGGGTACAACGTGCTCGTGTACCTCTACGAGACGTTGCCGTGGGCCTGCTACCATGACTCGGCCACGGCCGCCTCGTACGCGGCGCTCACGTCCCTCGAGCCCACGTCGTTCATCGCCGATCGGCACTACGCGACGTATCCGTATTCGCGCCGGGCGTACTTCTCGATCTTCTCCGGGTGGTACCCGCCCCATGGCATGCGAGACTTCACCGACCAGAGATGGGAGGACGTCTCCTCGCTGGGGTCTCCGGGCATGGTCCGCAGTGCGCGCGACGCAGGATACCAGACCGTCGCCTACGTCCCCGAGCATCCCGAAACGTGGGAGAGCGACGTCATTCGCTACCGCGTGCTCGGTTTCCAGCGGCACGTGGTGCCGCCCAATGCGGGTACCGTGACCGATCAGCTGCGAGAAGCCTCCGCGGCACGGCGCGCATGGCAACGCCCCCAGGATGACACGACGCGCGCCATGATGAAGCGGGACATCATCCAGATGTCGGACGAGGGCAAGCCGTGGTTCGTCTCGTTCAATCCCCAGATCTCACATGGTCCGTGGGTCGGTGCGTCCTCGATCACCAGCACGGCCGACGCGTGCGCTCGTGGCGCCGACGTGATGGCGGAAGTCGATCGCGGGTTCGGGGAACTTCTGTCGGTCCTCGATTCACTCAAGCAGCGGGACCGCACGATCATCGTCGCCCTCGGCGATCATGGCCTTCGCAATCGCGCCGAGTTCCCGCTCTTCCGCGGCGCGACGCTCGACGACATCACCTTCCACGTGCCGATGCTGATTTCGGTGCCCGGGGTCCTCACCGAGGCGGTCAAGATCCCCTGGGTCACGTCGCACATCGACATCGCACCGAGTGTGCTCGACCTGCTGGGCATCGAGGAGGAACGCGAATTGGAGCAGGGCAGCCCGATGTGGAACCCTGCGCTCGCGCATCGGCGCGTGTTCATCTTCGCCCAGGGCTACCTCGGCGTGGACGGGTACGTCGAAGGTGACCGCGCCGTGATGATGAACTACATGTTGCGCGGCGTCTCGGAGTCGCGCGGCCCGCGCCTGGAGTTCAGCCCGCGTCAACTCTTCCAGACGCCGGATTCGACCTCGCGTGCCGTAACGAGCATGTTGTGGGAGATCACGAAGATCAACCACGCCTTCATGCAATACCTGCCATCGCTTTCGAATGCCTTGCGAGAGGCCGGAAGCCGTGAGGCGGCGGGGGAAGTGCTGCTTCCAGCGGTTCCGGGGGTCGTTAGGCCGGCACAGAGGCCGTGATTCGTGATTCGTGATTCGGGATTCGTGATTGGGCGTGATTCGCACGATTCACGACGAATCCCGAATCCCGAATCCCGAATCACGCCTTGTATGGCCAGGGAATGCCTTATTTTCATGGGGCGCCTCCGTCCCCGTCCCGAGTGTCGTGGCTGAACCTACCGAGCCCAAAGTCGAGTCCGTCGCGAAGAACCGACAGGCCCGCCATGAATACCAGGTGCTCGACACCTGGGAGGCGGGGATCGTGCTCGCCGGGACCGAGGTCAAGTCGATGCGGGAAGGCAAGGTGAACATCACCGACGCCTACGGCATCGTCCGTGACGGGGAGGTGTACCTCCTCAACATGAACATTTCCCCATACTCGCGTGGTGGATACGTCAACCACGAGCCCACGCGGCTGAGGAAGCTGTTGCTCCACCAGCGGGAGATTCGTCGGCTGATTGGAGGCGTGGAGCGACAGGGGCTGACCCTCGTTCCACTCGAGGTCTACTTCAAGAACGGGCGCGCGAAAGTGCGCCTCGCTCTCGCCAAGGGAAAGAAGTTGCACGACAAGCGTGAAGACTCGAAAAAGAAGGACGCGGAGCGGGACATGGCGCGCGCATTCCGGAAGCGATGATCCGCCTGCTGTCGGTCGTTGGCGTCGTCGCGGCCCTGCAGCAGATGCCGTCGTCACTGGTCATCCGCTCGGGTGACCTGTCGACGCCATTGCCCGTACTGGTGACGCAACGTGGACCCATGGTGCGGCTCGAGGAAGGCATCCAGGCCCTCGGCGCGGCGCTCGTGCGCACGGCCAACGACAAGTATCGATTGATCCTCGGCGGCGCCGAGATCGAGCTCTCGCTCGGCGTCGCCGTCGCCCGCACGCGCAACGGATCGGAGCCCCTGGCGGCGCCGCCATCGATCTTCGACGGGAAGCTGCTCGTCCCGCTCGCGCTGCTCACGGACGTGGTCCCGCGCGTCGCGCGCGGCTATTCGTATCGGTCGGCGTCGGGCGAGTTGTGGCGCGACATGCCGGCACCGGAGCGCGTGGCGCCGTCGGTTGCGGCCG